>NHGH02000028.1 GCA_002172355.2 Euryarchaeota archaeon TMED132 | reverse complement strand
GATGATGCTAGTGCAAATGCAAATGCACAAGGAATGGCAGATAGACTAGCATCCGACCTTGGAGTTAATGTTAATCTGTATGATGTATCTTCTGAAGGAATGATTATTCAAGCACTAAGATTTGGAAATGCAGATATTGGTTTCATGGAAGGCGGTCCTGCTTGGATTGGTTGGAAACAATATGGACTTTCTGTATTGGCTGTTGAAACCACAACCATGGAAGGAGCGACACACTACAATGCATCTGCATGGGTTCTAAACGGTTCAGATATCGCTAATGCTCACTTGGATGGAGATGACTCCACAGATCCGTTTGCATTGATGACAGGAAAGACCTCTTGTCACACAGGATGGCTAAAATCTGCTGGAATGTTGATGCCAATGGGGTATCTAATTAAGAACGGATATGTTACTGCTGTAGGAGATAATACAGATGTAAACTCACTTAGAACGACTATTGACAACCATTTCGATGGCTCAGCAAGTAATGGAAATCCGGCATCAATTCCTGATTCCGGAGCCTTATACTCGGGGTATAGTGGTGCTATTGAGTGCCTGAGTGAAGGATACGGGGATGTTGCTTTTGCTAAGGGAGACGATTTCAGTACAGTTGAAAAATACTGTGGCGATGATAATGCTTCTGAGAATGAAGACTGGTGTCTTCCAATGGATCAATATGTCCAACTACCATCATTTGGACAATCTCCAAGCCATCCGGTAATGTATAACCCTGAACTTTTAGACATACATACTCGTAATGCAATATTGAATGCAATGCTAAGTTGGAATGATGAGATGTGGATTGAAAACTACCCTATGGGTGGTCAAAATTACACAGGATGTTACAACATGGTAACCCACCAAGTTGCTGATATTCCTATGAATCAATGTGGCGGAGAGATTCTATCTTCAGTAACTTCGAAAGGTTATGGATTGAAAGCTGGAAACAGCCAGAACCATCTTGCGAGTTACTCAGACCTCCTAGGTTCAGTACCAGGTCTGTCAGAGTATTATCACTCTTCAGATAAGTATGGAATCACAGATGCAGAAACATCTGAACAAGAATGACCTACTTGCTCTAAATAGAATAATTCGACGGAGTCATGGTGATGGTTACTTGGTAGTCGAAAAATCCCCCTCTCGAGGCGGTGATGAGGTTCAGCAGATAGACCCTGAGAGTGTAACTCTTAGGGGTCTATCTATTGGCTATGACAAACCATTGGTATCTGATATTAACAAAACCATTTATCCGGGAGATACGATTGCAATTTTGGGTTCATCTGGAATTGGAAAGACTACTTTGATGAGGACTATAGCAGGCTTAATTCGGCCTCTATCTGGAGAGATATCTCATAACTATCCCAAAAGAGGTGGAATAGGTTACATCCCCCAGAGACTTGGTTTAGTAAGGCACTCTACAGTACGAAGCAATGTCGCATTAGGGGCAAGAACAAGAAGATCAAGGTGGTATCCATTTTGGTTCCCTCTAGATAAGAAACTCAAAGACGATGTGGATAATGCCATGAGGGCATTGAAAATTTTAGATATTGCAGATGAACCTGTTAGAATTCTTTCTGGAGGTCAACAGAGACGTGTTGCTATTGCAAGAACACTTGTTCAAAGACCCAGAATTATTCTTGCAGATGAATTCTTAGGAGAACTCGATAAAGAGAATGTAAATTCTATAATTACCGCTACTAAAGAGATTGTTGACGAAATTGGGGCCACCTTGGTATTGATCGAACACCATGAAGAAAGAGCGATTGAACTCGCTGATAGAATTTGGCGTATAATCGATAATAATTTGATTGAGGAAGGTGATTCCAATCAATAAAAAATTATTTTTCATTGGTATTTCCTTAATACTTCTTGCTTGGCTATCTCTAGATGACTTAGTCGACGATTGGGGTCAAATAGAAGGTGCACCTGAAAAGTTACAGACATTCTTCAGTGAAGACCTCTTACCCCCCGATTGGTCGGTTTTAGAGGCAGAGGTTTGGGCAGATGGTTCATTACACAAACCTAATGGTGATGTATGCGATGAAAATATTGAATTATTTTGTTCTAAGGCTTGGACAGGAATGGTAGTTACCATAAAAATGGCATTTGTTGCCACTTTGATAGGCTTTTTCTTTTCAATCCCAATCGCCTCTTTGGCAGCAAATAATATGGCTCCACTGCCAATTGCAATGCCTGCAAGAGTTTTACTTGCTGGACTCAGAAGTCTACCTAGCATAATTTGGGCTCTATTATTTGCAATCGCCCTTGGCTTTGGACCATTGCCGGGAATTTTAGCCATGACTTTGTACACTATTGGATACTTAGGTAAACTACAGTATGAGGCCATGGAAGGAGTTCATAACGCGCCGTTAGAGTCTGGTTTAGCAATGGGTTTGACACATTCTGAACAATTATTCCATGTAGTAATTCCAGAGTCTAGTAATCACCTTTTGAGTCAATTATTATTCATGTTCGAGTATAATGTAAGGCATGGAGCGGTTTTAGGTCTTGTAGGTGCTGGAGGAATCGGTATGTACATCGATAATTACATCAATCCACCATTTGATTATAACAAGGCATTTGCCTTGCTAATTGTAGTTTTTGTCGTCGTAGTAATAATAGATCTAATCTCTATGCTAATCCGCTCCTTTGTAACTGAAGAAGGAGACGTGAAAAGGCCTAAGTGGTGGAGTGTTATTTTACCGCCTTCTATGGCTGTAGAAATGTACTCTAAAAAGGAAGAAGAGTGAGTAATCATTCTGCAGCTATATGCAGAGTACCTTCTTTGTAGAATACTTGGATTCGGTCAGGTACCTTTTTTGTAAGGGCTGCAACCGCTTCATAAATTTCGTCTTTCTTGACCTTAAATGCCTTTGCAGCTTTAGATGTTGACCAAGGCATAGTATGGAAATCAGATTGTCTAATCCATTCGAATAAGCGTGCCTCAAGTTCGCTTAAATCATCCGCCATGTTAGTGGGGATATAGTTCCCCCTCAAAACAACACCGACTGAAGAAATTCTAATTTAGGGCGACAATTCTTCTACAACACTCTTCAGCATCAATGTCTCCATCCAGTAGAGTATTGATTGCTTTAGTGAAGGGCGTACTGATATTTTCATCCTCTGCACGACGGATAAACATTCTAGCAGCCCTGACGCCTTCAGCAACCATGTGCATTTCTTCTAACGCCTGTTCGAGGGTTAGGCCAGTTCCTAATTTTTCTCCCATGCTTCTATTTCTTCCATATGGTGAAGTTGCTGTCACATAGAGGTCTCCAAGTCCAGCAGGTCCAAATGCAACTTCTGCTTTTGCTCCCAAAAGAGGTAATAGGATACAACCTTCTTTGAAACCAGCCATGAAAATAGCCGCTTTCAAATTATCACCACCAAGGGTTCCATTAACTTTCAAACCATCTACCAAACCACAAGTTAATGCTACGACATTTTTGAAAGCACCCCATAATTCTGCGCCTACAGGGTCTGAGGCTGGATGAAGAATAAAGGTTTGAGTGGTTAGAGTTTTAGCTAATTTCTTAGCAACAGATTCATCTTCACTAGCCACTAAAGCAGTTGTCATTACGCCACTCGCTGCTTCAGGGGCGATAGTTGGACCGGTTACAACTGCAAGAGGGTTATTCATGTCCGCTTCTTTCAGTTTGTTATGGATTGCTTCAGAAATCAATCTCTTTCCTGGCGCAAGACCCTTTGCTAAGTCTATTAGCACGTGACCCGGTCTCAAATGTGGTAATACATCATCAAACACATCTAATATTACTGAAGAAGGTACAGCAAGTACAACAATTTCGACTCCTTCTAGAGCTTCATTGATGTGCATTGTAACCTCAAGTCCTTCAACTGAATGCTCAGGTAGATATTTTTTATTTACTTGGTCCATTGTTATCGATTCATAAACTTCTTGCTCGATAGTCCAACCTTTCACTTTGTGGCCATCAAGTAACCACATCCTAGCAACCGCAGTACCCCAGTTGCCTAATCCCAAAATCGCAATATGTGCCATATGACCAAGCCTTACGCTAATACCTTCACTTATGTTAGTTGCCGATGATTAGAAGCAAATTGAAGCGGTTTGGTAGTCGATGACAAAGTGCGATGCTCAAAATAAGTCATCATCATCTTCTTCAAATTCAAAGACATCATCGCCTTCGTCTTTCTTCTTGTCATCAGCCTTTTTCTTAGATTTCGAACCCTTCTTAACAGGCTTTTCTTCGACCTTGGGAGTTTCTTCGACTTTGGGAGTTTCTTCAACAGTTTTGTCTTCCTTGTCTTCAACTTCTTCGCGCAATTTTGCTTGTTCGATCTCTTTGTCAGCGATTTCCTCAAAAGATTTACCAGTTTGAGCAGACAGAGCCCTTCTTCTATCTTCTCGGGCTTTACGCTCAAGTTGCCTGTGTCGAGATTTCTCAATATTTTGTAACATATACATAGCATCATGCTCAAGAAGTGGAGAGTCAGAAATCAAAGTAATATCTAACCAACCACCATCTTCTACTATAAATTCAGCCAATGGCTCAAAATTTAAGTCAGATTTCTTGATTTGAGTATAATGCATAGCATTACCAGTTCTGTGTTCTACACCAGAAAAGTGACAATAGAATTCCTTTGTCCCAATAGTTTCTCTAACTTGGTCAAATAATTCACCATAATCTTCAGATGTACGCATTTTACCATGTCCTCTAGAGTGGATGTGAGCAATATTGAGTACAGGAATAGTGCCTTCTACATGATTTACTACTTCTAGTACCTCCTCAAGACTGCCCCATAATTCTTGTCTACCCGATGTCTCAATACCTATTTTGGATGGAGTACCATCTTTCAACCAAGGGAATACAGGGTAAATATCTTCATCATCATGCCAAATTTCTGCAACTCTATCGACTATTCCAGAAAAAACGTTGGCTAGTTGTTCATTGGCTTCTCGACCACGGCCCATCTCGCCATAATGGCCGGCGTGAAGAGTAATATGTCTTGCATTGATTGTTTTGGCAGCTTGTAGAGTCGATTCAATCTTAGTTAGTGAACGGCCTCTTTCAACTTTATTTCCAAGTAGTTCAGAATAATAAGGGCCATGAATATTCATTTCGAATTTAGTTT
>NHGH02000036.1 GCA_002172355.2 Euryarchaeota archaeon TMED132 | reverse complement strand
CCGTCTCTACGACCTCCGCCGTCTCTACGGTCTCTAGAACCTCTATCGAAATCTCGGCGCCCTCCGCCATCTCTACGGCCTCCTCCGCCTCCAGAACGAGGTTCACCACATCGGTTACACTCTGTACGGAATGAAAAGTTTGAGTTGTTACATTTAGGGCAGTCCCAGTCATTATGAGTGAAAGAATTGCCACTATCTCTTGAACCTCTATCGAAATTTCCTCTGCCTCCGTCTCTACGACCTCCGCCGTCTCTACGGTCTCTTGAACCTCTATCGAAATCTCGGCGTCCTCCGCCGTCTCTACGGTCTCTTGAACCTCTGTCGAAATTTCCTCTGCCACCATCTCTTCGGCCTCCGCCTCCAGAACGTGGCTCGCCACATCTATTACATTCAGTACGTCTTGCGAAGTTTGAATTATTGCACTTTGGACAATCCCAATCCCCATCATTGGAATCATTTCTTCCTCTAGAACCTCTATCGAAATCTCGGCGTCCTCCGCCATCTCTACGGTCTCTAGAACCTCTATCGAAATCTCGGCGTCCACCACCGTCTCTTCTATCTCGAGATGGATATCTTTCTTCACGAGGCTTCTTTGCTCGGATAGTAACTTCTTCACCGATAAGGGAATTTAAGTCCAACTTACGGTCAAGATGGCCAACATGCGCCATCGGAGATTCTGTATTGCCTAAGACTCCGTCAATTTTGCCGATGTAAACTCCATCTGATGCTCTAACAATAATCGAATCAAGGGCTGGGGAAGAGCCACCAAAGGAAAGAAGTAAGCCACCTTCGTGGCTAATAGAATTAATAGAACCAGAGAACATGCGAATCACTTTTTAGTTGTGTTGTGAATTGATTATTCCTTCTTCCTGCTAGCGAATGCAGCACCTAAGAGAGTAACCGCTAGTGTTGCCATAAAGGATACACCCGGTAGTCCTGAACTTTCAGAATCTTCATTATCACCATTGTTGGTTTCCGATGAAGTATCATCAGTTGCATAAGGATCTTTTACAGTTACACTTAGCGTGCTTACTACTCCAGATTCATCGGTTGCTGAAATACTAACATCATATTCAGTAATGCCTTGTTGAACACAAGTGGCTATTGAAACATCTATTTCCCAGTTCTTTCCAACCTTAGTAAAGTCAGAGGCTTGAGAGCCACATAGAGTCAATGAAAGGGACACAGCCTCTCCATCAGGGTCAATTACTTCTCCCTTCAAAGTAAACTTTAATCCACTAGCATCCCAGGTTGCATTCTTACCTTCAAAGTTAACCTTAATTTCTAGGACCGGAGGCAAACTTACCTTTTCTAATCCGAAGTCTAGCATGAATTCGAAATTTAGCATATTACTATTTTGGGCATTACCCATAACCATTACACTACCAGGCCTAAGTCCATCCATCGGTAAAGAAATTGTCATAGGGGCATTGGTTAGAGAAACAGACCTCATGGTTCCCATGATTTGCATTTGATGAGCATGGGCTGCTACGCTTAATTCACTGACAAGCCCTGTTGGGGTTACTGTGAAGTCAATATTTTCACCATCAGTTATTTCGCCAGTTGCAGTAAATGGTTGTCCAAAGGTAAAGGTCAGTGTATCATTATTTTGGGCACCAAATGGGTCTTTAATTGAACATTCAGCAGTAGTTGTAGATGTTCCGGATGGTGAAGTAACTAGTAGGTCACCATCTTGATTTTGCCTTGAAGACCAACCCATATCTGCAAATGTACACTCTAGATTCCAACCATTTGTGTCACTAGCCCATGTACTAATTTCTTCTCCAGAAACAGCAGAATATTCTCCGCCATTCATTATTGGAATGATTGTATTATCACTTGGAGCAGCTCCTGTCCATTCAGGGATGTCATTAGATTCAGGTGCAGCAGTTGTGAAGTCAATGAATAGATTTCTTCCCGTAGGCCATAACGATTTATCATAATCTACTTGCTGACTGATTCTAAGTCGGCCATCTGGGAGATATATTTCTTCAGGTTCGAAAGAATTGATTTCAACACCATCATCACGCATACTGAAATTTGCGATTCTAAGGCCTTGTAGTACAGGGAAAGTCAACATTAGGTTTGCATTGGTCATATTTGTTACATTAAGTGCGAGAGTGAAGTTGGAATCTCCTTGGTTTGGTAGTTGGTCGAATCTCATGTTATTACTTTCACCATTTGCGACAAACAATATGATTTGCAGGTCGTCAGTAACACTTACTGGAACTTCAGTACAGTTACCTGATGCTAGCAGATTTTGACAGTTACGCTCTTCTGAGTGACTTGCAGGAACTAGGTCTACTTCATCAAGAGCAATTCCTTCTTCGACAAATTCAAAGTCATTCCAATCAACTCCTCCACGATGAGCGATACCCTCGCGAATTCCAAGTCTTGTGTCCATATCAACAATACATTTTGGACCAATCTCTCTAACAGCTTCTCTTTCATCTGTACTTATCCAAGAGTTGTTTCCTCCTGGTGCGCCATCAAAAAGCCCGTCGAGGTTTTCTCTTACGGTTGCAGAATTACTTCCGTTGACATATGCTGTTGCAGACATACTTGAGGTAGCCCAATCATCTCCGATCCCTATATCAAATGAAGCATAGTTGTAGTCGAATAGATCTTCAAATGTATATCCTGAACAATCTATGTCATCCAGTTGTCTTCCACTTGCTTCTAAAATTTCTTTCTCATCCAAATTATATTCTTCTGCAAGTGGAGTAAGAGTCATCATAATCATCAAAATGATTAGTCCAATTGCGGTCGAGTGTACAGCGAAACGATTTCCTGCCATATTGTCGCCTATTGTTCGTTTGTCTAATACTCTTCGGCCTTATGTAGGGCAAATTTCAGTTTATGGCTGTATTGTCTTCATCCTAGAATTGAACCAATACCAAGGTAAAACCGACCATACTAACGCTACAATCCATGCGAGAATTGGAGAAACTCCTCTTTCTACATCATTCAATCGTGTTTCAAGTAAATGATGAAACACTCCATTTGGCGAAAATAAATCTAATGTTCCTTCTAAACTAATCCATTTTGCATCGTTCTCTTCTCCAATTGATACTCCAGAAGCGAACGCTACCATTGTGGTTACAAGCGCCCATAAGAACGTAAATAGGAACCAAACCCCTACACCAAAGGCAATTGAGGTCCCCTGCTCTTTAGCGTGTGATGATGCTATTAGTGAGAATAGAACATACCATAATAATATCAATGCTACAGAGATAAAAGAAGTTAATGCGTCTACGATACTTGGCCAATCACCCATTCGATAGTTGACTATTACAAAGGAGATAGACCATAGAATCCAGATTGGTATTAGAATCGCAAACCAATGTCCTATTACCAATGCAATCGATTGATGAGAACGAGGCATTGGCTGCGAGAGTTTAATCTCTAATACTCCACTTGCCCTATCTTTGCTAACTCCATCAAAAGATAATAGAACAGCGCACATAGTTGCTCCAAATACAATACCTAAACTGGTATAGAACATTACTTCGGTTGCCGAAGAGGGGACTACTCCTCCAGGTAACATCACGCCAGGGTCGGAAAAACCCCATGCCATACCGGGAATGAAAAGAATCAGAATTGGTAACATTATTGCCATTCTTATCGAGAAAAGTCTAATTGATATTTGCCTCAAAATGACGCTTCTTAATTTCTTGAAGTCATTCATTCTTCTTCACCCCGACTTTTGTAAGGAATCATTGTTGAGGAGATGACTTCAAATCCGATTTCATCCAAATTTTGGCCTGTCGCCGAACATAACATTTCTACAATATCTGTATCTTTAGTTTTCCAAGTACTTATTTCAGCATTTGAATCGATTAAATTTTTTAATAAATTACTATCTTGATTTCTTATTACTACTAACCATCCATCATCTCTAGTTTGAGTATCTAAAAGAGATGCTGAATCTGTTAACATACTTTGGAAGTCAGGAATTTTCCCAGTTCCTTGAATTTCGATTCTGTTGTCTAATTGATATTCATTTTCGATATCCTTTAGCGTTCCTTCGATTAGTAACTGCCCTCTGTGAATCAAAGCCAATCGGTCAACGAGGTGAACCATTCCAGCGACTCGATGAGAAGAAATAATTATCGAAACACCTTTCTGTGTAAGTGTATGCAATAGTTTCTCAAATGCTCTAATTGCAACAGGGTCTAAGCCGTTGAAAGGTTCATCGAGCAAGAGTATTTTTGGTGAACCAAGCAAAGCAGTAGCCAAAGTCAACCGTTGCCTCATTCCTTGGCTAAGTTGGTCAAGTGGCGAATCTTTCATCTCAGACAAACCAACCATTGTAAGAATTCCATCGACGCGATAAGAGACTCCTCGCATTTCAGCAATATCTTCTAATGCTCTTTTGACAGAGACTTTACCTTGCCACCTGACTTGTTCAGGCATGTGGCCAACCACAGAACGTAGCCCCAAATCAGAGATAGGTGAAAACTCATCCAATTCAGAGCCCCTATACATTATCTGACCTTTTTGAATTGGAAAAATACCTGCTAATATCCTCATCAAAGTAGTTTTTCCAGCGCCATTTGGGCCAACCAATCCTAATATCTGTCCTTTACGAATTTTAAGATTGACCGAAAAGATGCCTGAGCCTTGCTTTTTCGCAAAAGGTTTGGTCAAACTTCGTGAAGAGATAAAATGCCTAAAAGCGGCATCCTTCATCTCTAGCACTACTTCCGCCATGGTTTGGCCTTGAAGTTATCATTTGACAATCTACCGTTCAACCCTTGATATTAGGAAAGCCTCTTTCAATATGACATCTGTCCAGTGACGAGGGTCGAAATGTTTGGAGGTGTAATTACAACACTCTCGCTTTTCGGTCTAATTATAGGACTTACACTATATCAAAAGAAGAAAACAGAATCTGAAGGTCAGGATTTTGACAAGGATAATATCCTTGGAGAATATGGAATTGAAACATTATTGATATCTATTTTTTTGTTGTGGATAGTCCCTTGGGGGATAATCATAATCTTGCCAGTAGTATTGCTAATTTCTTTGATAAGCCCAGCCGGTAGGCATTCATGGAAACAATTCAGTAGAACACGAATTTATGTTGTTCTGTCTCTGTGTATGATTTTATTTGCCGGAGGTTTCATTCCAGCACCCGAGCCAATTTCACCTTCTGAGTGGGGGGAGCCATTGTTAAAAGAGAATCCGAATGCCCCGATTTTTCCTTCTGGTAATCAGTATACTTGGGTTATGCTTCCATCTGACGGCGGATTAAATGTCGAAGTAGTTCAATCGATGAAGTTACGTGTTCCTCACCAATTTAGTCAGTTCGGTTCAGGTTCTTCATCTCTTGATTTAGCTGATATTTTCAATATGGAGCAGTCTAGGCTAAAACAAGCAGTTGAATTATTGGATGAGCAGATTGTTCTAAGCCTTGATTCAGAGGAAATGAAACTTGTAGAGATAATTGCGGCCGACAAACACACATATGTTGATTCTGGCTCTGGAGATGAGTATAATTTAGATGTCCGGCTCTATGAATTAAGAAGTCTAACATTGAGTTCTGATGTTGATGGATTTAAGGTCGGAGAAGTACTTTGTGCAGCATCAGGAACGTGGGGTGGGGAAATTGACATGTTGGTCGTAGTAAGGCCAATAAGCCACACTGGCATTCAACAAGATCGATTTGCAGAAAGCCTTGTCTCACAGTGGATATCCTCAAAATAGTTATTATTGTATTATTTTATCATACATATTATTGATAATGAATAGTTAAACCGGCATTCATGGGCGAACGACTTTTGACCATTGATTCAGTAGTCGAAAAGTATTGTGTTTCTAGTAATAGGATTAAGAGTATCATTTACCAATCGCTTGGTTCACTATTCACTTTATTTGCCCTTATTGGAATTTTCATTCCAGGTTGGCCAACAGTATCTTGGGCAGTTCCTGCTGCATTTTTATTCTCTTTGTCAAATGAAAAATTGTTTAGATGGTCTCTCACTAACAGATTTTTTGGAAAGAAGATGTTCGAGTATTATGCAACTGGTAAATCATTACCAAAACATGTAAAATACATAATAATGGCAATGGTTGGGATAATGTCAACATTCTCGGCATATCTGGTTTGGTATGTTTCAACTAAAGGTGATGGAACATTATTTGATACTGATTCTTGGAATGGTGCTGATAAGTATGCTATGGGTTCAATTACAATCTTTTTCATTGGTATCTTAGGCATGATATATGTTCGTTACTTTGTAAACACACGCAGTATTGAAACCAATTGAATAGTTTAGGGCAACCAAAGTTTATAGTGGATTGAAGAGGGCGAACATCATGTCAAATTGGTTAAAGCGAGTTTTAGCTGGAGTTCTTATCGTCTTGTTAATTGGTGCTGGTGGCTGGTATTTACTAGTTACATCTTATTCAGCAGAATTAACTACTGAGAATGAAATTCTGGTAGAGGATTACAATGAGAATGTTTCAAATCAATCCAATGATCCATTATTCCAACTTTCCTTTTCTTCTGGAGAAGATAATCTTGACTGGTCTAAATTAACAATGTCTCTCAAAAGTGATGAGAATCGCTATGATTGTACAAAGAGCGGTCTAACCTCTAGTATATCTCACAATGGTCTAATTCAAACTAAACTTAATTCAGACGGTAATAGTTTTACAATTGAAGCGAATTCAGATTCAGATGATTTTATTTTCTTAAGTTTTACAGATATGCAACAGACCAATGATAGTAATTACAGTATTAGTTTTTCAAAGACAGACATCATACTGGGGGAGAATGTTTCGGGGTATTCTACCGAGGAAGAGTTTCAAAATGTGGATACAATTCCTGACGGTGAACCTACTGAAACCTCAGATTCTAGGTTAGAATGGTACGATTATGACATCTCAGTTCATCGAGTAATTCCAAAGGAAATTACTTACATAGTCAATGATAGTAACATGTTTTACAAGATTCAATTTCTAAGTTACTATAACTCTGATGATGATTCAAGATATATTTCTTTCATAATTTCGTCTGTTGGAGACACCGATGCTCCAGCAATCAACAATGAAAATTTGACTAAGGAAGCACACTGTATTATTTCTTCAGATAATGAAAGCGTTTGGAATTATGATGAGATAATTTATGTTTCCGAGAATGGCCATGATATTTGCAGTTCGGCCTGTAATTTAGAAATAGAAGTTCGATATCTAAATCAGATTGTAAAAGGTACAAGCGAAGTCAAAGTAGAGTGAAAGTCGGGTATTTTACTTTTTTAGGGAAACCTAAATAATATATATGGGCTACTTTTCGGTTGCCCTAAAAGGGTGATGAGAATGTGGAAAACAAAAATTGCGAAATCCAGCCTAATGATACTACTAATGGTGACTACTGCTATGGCAGGTTGTATTGGTAGTGATGATGATTCTACATCTTCTACAGATAATTGTAGCGGAGATGAATTAAAAATAGCCTATGAAATAAAAGAAGATTTGACAGATACAGATCTGTCCAATCCTCAACAGATTGCAGATTATCTCTGTGATAAGTTAGATATGGATGTTTCACTATACGATGTTGGAAGTTCAGGAATTGCTATGGAAGCACTTAGATTTGGAAACGCTGATATTGCAATTAATATTGATGGCGGACCTGCTTGGGTTGGCTGGAATGCATATGAACTAGACGTTATGGCGGCTGACACAAAAAGTGATGGACGCGCCTATTATGATGCACATGCTTGGGTAAAAGCAGATTCAGAAATGGCAACAGCTCATCTAGACAATGATGATTCAACCGATCCTTTCTCTCTACTTGCTGGAAAAACATCTTGTCACACCGGATGGCTAAAATCAGCAGGTATGCTAATGCCGATGGGTTACATGATAGGTAACGGATATGTAACCGTACAGGGAGATATGTCTGATACAGAGACTCTTAGGACAACTATCAACAATTATTTTGATGGAAGTACAGGTGCTGGAAATCCAGCATCTATTCCAGAAAGTGGCGCATTGTACTCAGGATATAGTGGGGCCGTTGAATGTTTGAGTACTGGATATGGAGATGTAGCGTTTGCTAAGGATTCGACAGTTGCTTCATATTGTGCTAATGAGGATACAACCTTGAACCAAGCATGGTGTTTAGACATGACCCAATATGTCGCTCTACCGAAATTTGGTTCTTCTCCTAGTCACTCTGTCATGTATAACAGTGATGTCCTCGCAGCAGACAAAGTGACCTTGATTCAAGATGCACTTGTAGCAATGAAAGATGATACCAATGGCCTAGAAATTCTAAACAATGTCCTAGGTACAGATGCTATGATTGTTACCGATGCTGAAACACATCTGGGAACATATGGAGCAGCGCTTCAAAACATCCCAGGTATTTCCAGTAAGTATGGAAATGCTTTCACAAATGG
>NHGH02000031.1 GCA_002172355.2 Euryarchaeota archaeon TMED132 | reverse complement strand
GGAGGCCGTGGCGGTGGAGGCCGTGGCGGTGGAGGCCGTGGCGGTGGAGGCCGTGGTGGCGGAGGCCGTGGTGGCGGAGGCCGTGGCGGCGGAGGCCGTGGTGGCGGAGGCCGTGGTGGCGGAGGACGCTCAAGAGATTCCCAAGGAAACAACTCTAGTGATGGCGGTGGTGCAAGTAAGTCGTATCGCGGTGAAGCACGTGGTCAAAATTACAAACCTAGCAATAAATCCAGTCAAGGTTACCAAGGTGGTCGTTCAGAAGGTGGCGGCAATAACCGAGGTAGAAGTAATCGTGGTAGATCAAATCGTGGAAGAAGCGGTAATAGAAACTGATTATTCTTCTTCATCAATCTTTTTTGCCTTTACTGGTGAAAAAATTCCATTATCTTCAATTATTTCACTAGCCCCGGGTAGAATTGATAGAATATCGTCAGTCATCAGTCCTGTATTTTTGTAAATACGATTAGCCAATCTGTCTTTCTTAGTCAATCCAGGAGAGATGATGGCAAATCTTTGACATAATTCTTTGATTCTTTCAGGAGTGCCTCCCATCAATAGTGGCACACCGTTAATCGAGACAAGGCCGATTCCCATTTTGACATCTAAATCCTTGAACCATTGTCTTTGTCCTCTAACAATAAATGCTCCTTTACCGACATATTCTCCAGATTGTGCAGTTTTGGAAACTTGTGCTGGTTTTACTGAGTAAACAGTTCCATGCCCTCCCCCACTTGCCCAAGCACGACTCCAACAAAGTGCCAAAGTGGCTGCTTCAAGCAATTTATCGTCATTTATTCTTTCATCACCTAATTTGTCTACAATTTTGAATGCAGGAATGTAGTCCGGAATATGAGCTGGTCTGTGCTGGTCAATAACGAAACCTTGCGTGGACCTTAGGCTACAACTTGGGGCTCCATGAATGTCGGCGTGAAGGTACATGTCTGAGCCTGATAGATGTTTCTTGACAATTGCATCATTACCTTTGGCATCTTTTCCTCCAACTAAAAGATGCCCTCCTGCGGTAATACTCCAGCGATGATTTTCAAACCACAGTCTTTTGCTGCGTTTTATTTTACCGAGTTTACCACTATCTTCAGCCTTCTTTTCTTTCTTATTGGCCCGCTTTAACTCGATATTCGTATTCTCTAATGCTTCAACTGCACCCTTTGTTTTATCCTTCTGTTTTTTAGCCGCTTCAAAATGTCGTTGCGCATTTTGATGTACAGTTTCACTAAGAATTAGAGTTGTTTGGGGCCCGGTAGGATTTCCTTCTTCGTCAGGTAAGATAGTGATAAAACTCCCTTCAGCAGCATTCATTGATTTTATCCATGGAATCTCTTTACTCGCTTTCTTAGTTTCTTTCCATCCGTTCTTTTCAACCGATTCAGATACTTGACTCAGTAAACTTTCAACATGCGACCAATTATTTTGTATTATGTGACCCAATTTTTGTTGTTTTTCAATTTTCACTGAAAAGCCTTCGAGAGCCTTTTCTTGTTGCGCTTTTCTTCTTTCTAATCGCTCTACATCGGTAGAAAAACCTCGTCCAGGGGCAGCAATATCTAACTTTTCAGCTTCACGTCTAGCAAGCGCTCCCGCATCATGCGCTCCTTTCCATGCATCTACTGCCTGACATAAACTATCAAAATCCATCTTTACCATTTTCGAATGAGATGGCAGTAACGTAGGGGTTGCTTCAACAGCATGTTGTTCTAAAAATCGGTCTCTAATTGAGTTGTTTTCTAAACTAACAATATGTTTTTCCAGACCGTCTTTATCAAACTCCTCAGAAGTTTTTAGCAAAATATAGCCGCCATTGCTATTAGATAAATCACTCAATAATTTTTGTAAAGAAGTCAAGATTTTTTCGGGTGAAGCATCTTTGGTATCAATATTAGGTTTTATTCCTGCAAGGTCACAAACTGCATTTGCATGAGTTCCACCCAAATTCGCTTTACCTCCCAAAGTAGATACTAAATCCCTGTCCGAATTTTCTAACATTTCTTTTAGAGTTTCTAAATCCATTTCATTTGGGTCAAGTGCCTGTGGCGGTGGTTGATATATTACGCCTTTCTTCAAAGTTCTGCCTGAATAAGAAGCATGAGTTAATGGTTGGATTATGATTCCTTCTTCATCGGTTAAAATTATGTTACCATCTCTAAAAACCTCGACATATAGATGCCTTTCACCAAACTTTGTGTCAAAATCAAATGCTAAAACACGATCAAATCCAAGTTGTCTAACTCCGGTCATTCTTGCATTCTTCAAGTGTTTACGTAACATCATAGCAAATGGTGGAGGCGTCATCGGCATCGGTCTATCTCTATTTGAGGTATAGATTCGAGCCCCTCTTACTAAAACCAAATCAAATTGGTCGCTCTCTTTTGGATTAATTCTCAAAACAATTTGTTCGTAGTGAGGCATATACGCTTTCTTTACATAAGCGCCACTGAAAACATCCAATTCACGTGCGATTGCCCGTAAATCAAAACCGCTCATTGCTGCTTTCATTATATCCCCTCATGTTGTTTGTAGAGCCGACTCCTATTGAATTATATCACTTGAATTTTAGTAGTACCTTGCCGATATTTTTTGCGTCATGGATATGTTGATGAGCCTTTGCTGCATCTTCAACAGGAAATATAGAATCTATTACAGGGTCGAGTTTTCCTATTATAATTCCTTCCATAATTCGATCAAGTTGTTCGGCTATAACCTTTTCATTATCCCAAGTTCCCATATGAACTCCAAAGATTCCTTGATTACGGCTCATCATTTTGAGAGGGTCAAGTTTTGGAGTCTTGCGCCAAGCGAAATAGGCTTTTAGAAGAGAGCGTTTAGAGGTTGGAGCAGCTGCTGACATACCGTATGTGTATACTTTACCGCCCATTGCCAAAACCTTGAGGCTTCGCTTCAAGTTTTCACCACTGATTGGGTCTAGGATATGGTCTACTCCACGTCCATCAGTCGCTTGCTTGATTATATTGACAAAATCTTCGTTATGTCTATCGATAGGAATACCTCCAAATTTCTTGATAATGTCTGCTTTGTGTCCTGACGCTGTAGCCCAAACATTCTCAATTCCAGCCCATTGACATAATTGTAAGGCAGCAGTTCCAACTCCTCCAGCACCACCATGAATTAAAACAGAATCAGTCGGTTTTAGATTGCCAAGATGATGTAACATATGATGTGCAGTCATGTAAGTAACCGGCATAGAGGCCGCTTTTTCTAAAGACATATCGTCAGGCAGAGGAATTACCCGTTCAATTGTAGAAATAACATGACTTGCTTGTCCACCGTTAGACATTGCAGCAACTACTCGTTGTCCGACTTCGAATCCTTTGACTCCTCGGCCTAGAGAATGGATAATTCCGCTCACTTCGTAGCCTGGGGTGAAAGGAAATGGTGGTCTTGGTTGATATAGACCAAGACGCATTAGAGTATCAGCGAAATTAATTCCTGCATAATGAACCTCAATACACACCTCTCCTTCACTAGGCTCAGGCATAGCCATTTCAATGACATCAAGGACTGAAGGAGACCCTGCTTTAGTGATTACAAGTCTGCGAGGCATGACTGTGCTAAAGGGTGCAATCAATCAATGCTTGCATACCATCTTGAATCATCATTAGACAAACGACCTTGCTTTTCATGTGACAATAGATGTGCAAGAGTTTGGTCTTTTGCCAAACCAGGATGAGCATCTGGTGTATCATCATAGGCTTTAGTAGTAATTTCATCGAGACTAGATAATCCATTTCTAACCGCTTCGAGTACCTTATCGTGGCGAGATTTTCTATGTTTGATGTAGTAAGAGAATTTTTTATTTGGTAAAGCAATCACTGGACCATGACTTGGAAATAATAAGTGCGCCTCTATCTCTCGTAAGCGAATTAATTGCTCGATATAAACATCCATATCTCCTGTGCCAGGAGGAATTAGAATCGTTCCAAAACCTGCTACCATATCACCCGCTACAAGTCCTGCATCGCTTAGGAAACAAGTATGGCCAGGATGATGGCCAGGAGTGATTAGTACTTCCCAAGTCTGTTTACCTAGTGTCAACTTATCGCCATCATTTAGGATTCTGTCACATATTACACTCTTTGAAGTGTAATCACTACCCCATACTGGTAAGTCAAATGCTTCTTTCAGTAAATCCATATCAGCAAGATGGTCTCCATGTGAATGAGTAAATGCAATAGCGATTGGTTGGCCGTTATGACGTTCAACTGCATCAGCAAGATTTTCCATATCTTCACGATAACGAACAGCAGGGTCAACAATTATGAAATCTCCATCTGGGTCGCCAATCAAGTAACAGTTGGTGTGGTCAGCAGGCGGTAACGTCGCCGTTCTAATCGGTACAACTTCAACACCATAAGCAAAAAGAATTGATTGTCTACCCGGTTTTCGGTTGGAGATATTGTTTGCAGTCTCTTGAATATCATTATTTGAGAACTTCATTACCCTAATGAATTCCATCAAGATTGATATTACAGGTGGAGCGACTTTTATTTCATGATTCGACCAACGCTCAAGAATTTCTTTTGGAGATGCCCACATAATTTCATCAAATTCTGTTTGCGGCTCAAGATCGATGTCTGGTACACTTTGCCAATCACCGCAATGGAAATGAATGAATGCATTATCAAATTGAATCGGTCCAAAAGGTGGAGTAATTCGATGACCAAGGATTCTAATGTTATCAGTATTAACTGGAATTGTACAATCCTCTGCATGCGGTAACCAATTCGTCTTATCTTTAATTACATCAAACCTAGCACTCTCATCTATAGAAATAACATGGTCGCCATTTGGTGCTAAACCCAACTCTTCACAGGTCTCTCTAAGGATACATGCTATTGCTTTTCCATGTTCCACCTCGAGTACAGAAAACGATTCTACTGCAGCAGAGTCAACTCTTGAAACCCCTCCACCAGTAAACGCCCAATAACCGGGGAATGCGGCCATGGTTTCGCTACGTAGGCCAAGCAAGACTTCAGGCCCCTTTGGTCCATCTCTAGTCAGCGTCATAGTGGCTGTAGGGCGAGGTGGTTTACGAGTAAAGCCGGACAAATCAACGCCTTCAGGTACTTCGCTCATATCATGCCCTCAAGGCCTAGGGGTTTGAACTCTTGTGAGTTACTCTAGAACATTTGATATCAAATATTACTTTTCGATAAACATGACCGGACCCTTACTAAGCGATGATGGTAAGTGGTTGTGGAATGGTGAAAAGTGGTTGCCTGCTATACCGAATCTCTCTTTAAATCAAAATATATTAATTGATGAAAAACCAATTTTAAATTATCCTTATGCTTATGGTGATATAGGTATATCTAAATTAATTAAGGATCTTAATCCTAGTATGATAGGAACAAAGTATCCTGTTCAAGTCATAAATAATAATATTGAAGATTCACCTTCAGATAAATCGGAAGAACGAATAAATCCTTTTTTATT
>NHGH02000010.1 GCA_002172355.2 Euryarchaeota archaeon TMED132 | reverse complement strand
TCTAGAATATATGACAGAAGCCCAAAAAGCTCTCAATACATTGACCAGTAAGGGCCGTATTGCCCATGCAATGGAAAGAGTTGTTGGTCAATTTTCAGAGAAATTAACCAAAGATCAAAGGAAAGAAATCATAGATTTGATCAGCGACTTTAGAGTTGGTCATGTCCCGAGATTCGCTCCGTTGGTATTAATCAAGCATTATCTGCGAACATTCGAAATGAATAAGAAAATTATCTCTCGGTTTACCAATTCTATCCCACTAGAAATGGGACTGATGGCTAAAGTCTGAATCTTTACTTATTCGACTAATAACCGTTCAATAGAACGATTAACATTAGATACAAACTTGTAAATCTTCACCAGAGATTCTAGTTTCATATGTTTTGAGGTCTTTTTGCTTGGAAAGTTTACCCACTACTTTACCAAATGGAGGGAACAATGGGAAAGGAGCCCATTCGACTAAACTTCCATCATCGATTTTGTGCGTGGTTTGATGGAGTGGACACCTTATACAGTCGTCTTTGATTTTACCACCTATTGAAAGTGGCCAACGCATGTGCCTACAGAGTGCTTCTGTAGCGAAATAAGATCCATCTACATTGAGCACTAAGACCATTTTTTTCCCGACCCTTATCATTTTCTTTTTTCCGGGTCGCAATTTACTAACTTTGATGGCTTTATGCCAATTTTTTCCATCCTCAGTTTCGGACATTTTTCATACCTCCATCAAGATGTATAATTTGACCTGTTAAATTATCAGGGGCTGTAGACAATAACCAGTACATGGTTTCTGCAATCTCTTCCGGTTGATTAATTCTCTTCATGGGAATCATAGAAACTGCTGACTCTAGCATGGCTTCTGAACGAGTAATCGGTTCTGATAATTTGGTATCAGTAAGGCCTGGGGCAACTGCATTTACTCGAATATTTCTTTTGGCATACGTTGCTGCTGCTGAACGAACCATCGACTCTATGCCCCCTTTAGCAGCTGCGATGGCTTCATGATTTACCAGGCCTAAACTAGCAGCAACACTTGAAGTAAAAACTACTCTGCCTCCCCCCGATTTAAGCAATGCTTTGCAAGTCATAGATAATGCCATGAAAGCACTCACCAAGTTAGTTTGAATAACTTCTTCAAACGCTTCTACCTTTACTGCATGAGGAGGTCTGATTAATACAGAGCCAACAAGATGAGCCATCCCTGATATCTTACCGTCCCCTTGTTGTTTGGCTTCTTCAATAGCGCTAGTTAGGTCTTCTGAAGATAATGCGTCACCATTTACAACCGTGACTTTGCTGGCTATTTTTGCATCGAGTGATTCGTTATTTCTAACCAGCATCGTAACTGTGTAGTTGTTTTGAATCAACTTATTTGCCAATCGTTGAGCGATATCGCTGCCGCCACCTATAATCAAAATAGACTCTGCCATATACCGTAAAATCTTAGTTGATTTTTATATTAGTGTTTTCAACTATCTCTATTTTTTCTACAAATTTCAACGAAGTTTTCAAACATCTCTTTGCCGAATTCTGAATCATTTACTTCTGGATGAAACTGTAATCCAAATCTATCTCCGGCCTCATTTTCCATTCCTTGAACTTGGCATGAAGGACTACTTGCTGTAATAAAGAAGCCTTTTGGCACAACATGTACTTCATCGTTGTGCGACTCCCAGACGGTTTGACTTTGATTGGTTCCTGCGAAGATTTTCCCGCCTCCGTTTTCTAATTCAATTTCCATCGCCCCAAATTCGGGAATCGGTGATTCTCGAGCATCGCCTCCATAATGTCTAGCCATGAATTGATGTCCGGCACAAATGCCCAGAATTGGTATTTCGAGTTCAAGGTATGCTGCGCAATTACCTAACTCCCCAGTAAGGCCTACTCTAGCAGCGCCACCTGAAAGAATAATTCCATCAAGTTCGCGAAGTTCACTTACTGGAGTTGTATTTTCTATTATTTGTGTATCTACTTTGAGATAACGTAACATTCTCCACTCACGATGAGTCCATTGACCACCGTTATCAACTACATCAATAACTAGTGGAGCTGACACTTCTTCACCTCAATTACTCTGTTTTAGCATTTAATCTAGCAAATCTAAATGACTTTATACACAAAAAGGTGTATACTGAACCTGTAACTAATAGCATTAACATCGAGCCTGATGCATAGGTGATACCATCAGACATAACCATGAAAAATCTAGTTCCCCCAATCGCACATAATAATCCGAAAGAAACTGCTATGTGCATCCAAAGTTTTCGCTTTTCTGGAACTTTTTGTGCCATGATGCCTGAAATTAGCAAGGGAATCCCTAGTAGAGATGGGAAAAAGGAAGTTATGGAATTTGATGATGAGATTATTGAAACAATAACGCCCCATGCAATTAGCAAGGTTCCAAATCCAATTGTAATTCTTGGCATTGACTGGCCGGCAACAGAAAACTCTTCGCTCATGTTCGTTGCTTTGGTTGGCCCTCTAAAGTTTCTTTGAATCGTTTTGATATGAGTCTTTTTTGAATATGGTGCACACGGCGTGACATGAGCGGTGGAGGTCTCGGAAAGATTCCTGATGGCTGGCCGGGTTCAATTTGGTTGGAAGGTAAAACAATTATTCACATGCAAAACAGCCAACCAAGACCTTCTCATATGCCCAGAGGTCCTGCGAAAAAAACTGGCCCTGGATTCCTTAATCCTGCAATGGCTCCTGCCAGAACCAGGTCTGTATTACTATTGAGTGATGTACTTGAAAATGAATGGTTGGTGAAAGATGGAAAATCGATTCGAGTATTTGATGCCTTGTGCTCAACTGGGGTCAGAATTCGAAGGTGGAGAAACGAGATACCAAGTAATCTGCANAATAGACTTAGAATTACTGCAAATGACNTAGATGACTTTGCTCTAAATTGGGCGAAGAAATCTCATCAAACTCACCCGCCATCAACTACCATTGAGCATTCAGTAGAATCTGATAGATACGGAAAAACACCTGAGGGTATATTTGACAATGGAATTTTTTTCCAACAAT
This sequence comes from Euryarchaeota archaeon TMED132, assembly GCA_002172355.2. GTDB lineage: Archaea > Thermoplasmatota > Poseidoniia > Poseidoniales > Poseidoniaceae > MGIIa-L1. Next base: position 49,050 of record NHGH02000010.1, on the reverse strand, counting down.
TGGATGCCCGTGTCGCATTGTCTGAAGCGTCTTACCAATGGATAGATGTTGACCCTTTTGGCTCCCCAGTATCATTCCTAGATTCTGCAATTCAGAGCCTTGCAAGAACTGGCGTACTAGAAGTTACTGCGACCGATACTGCTGCATTAACTGGTTCTTCTTTGAGTTCACAAAAAAGAAGGTATGGAGCTAAGGGTATTGTTGACTTATATGCTCATGATGATGCGGTTAGAACTCTAATGAGCCTCATCGCAACAACAGCTGCGCGACATGATAAATCTATGACTCCAATCTTAGCCCTATTTGATGGCCACCATGTTAGAGTAAGTGTAATGCTCACTACTAGCAAAGAAAAAGCCAGTGATGTTCATTCTAATATTGGCTGGAGAGTAAGGTCTGACCACATCCCCTATCAATTCAAAAAGCACCCTGATGAAAGTGAATTAGAACGGGCAAGTGGGCCTATGTGGATTGGCCCATTATGGAATAAGGACATAACACAAAGAATAACTGAAGAAAGGGCACTTGAATTATGTCACCCCTCGCAAGAAGACCTCGAAGTCGCAAAGTCTTACGGTTTAGATTGGAATGAACAAGACTTAGAATACGCAACTAGAGANTTAAGAAGGAGCGTAAGACATATTTCAAAGGCTGCTGATTNGATGAGTCGCGAGCATCTTCTATTGAATCTAGATTCTTTGCCTAAATGGTCTAATACGCCGGGTGCGCCAAAGATGGAAGTACTGATAGAGCGTTTGATTGAAAAAGGATTTTGTGCGGCTAGAGCGCCTGATTCAGAGCCGGTTTTTGTAACGGATGCTGATTTTCAAGAAGTGGTTAAAACAGTTCAAGAACTTAGTAAAAGTTCAGCCAAATGAAGGGTCAGTGAAAGAGTCATCTTCATCTTCAGGGCCTGGCAACATAGTTACTGATTTCTCAAAAACTTCCTTGACGCTATTTTCTATTTCTCTAGCATTTTCTAATAATTCAGTCAATGGTATCTCAACCCCTGATAATTCAGAAACAGCCTCGATTGCTAGTGCTGCCGCTCTAGCATCGGGATACATTGGACTTGCCTCTGCAAGTAAAGCGGTAACATCAATCCCTAATCTATCTCCTTCACCAAGTAAGAAACCCGTAATCCCAGCCACTATACCTTGCTGAATTGGGGCAATCCCTGCTTGCTTAAGTCGCTGTCTTGCTTGTGATGATGAGCCAACTCCGTATAATTCTCCATGAGTTAGTTGTTTATCTGGGGAAACTATGCCGTCAATTATGATTAAATTTTCAAATCCACCCTTGGTAAACCATTCTAGAACTGTTGATGCAAACATTATGTCTTGCTTATCTTTGAAACGTATTTCAGATGTGAATACCCCAATTTTATCGCCTTGGTAAACTCTTACTGGGTGTTTGGGGACTTGGTCGTGAATAAGAGCAACTGCTGGAAATTCAGAATTTAAAACAGTCCCTAATTGTTGTAGTTTTAATGACTTTATGATATGTGATGCTGCGATAACACCAACCATGCCCGCAGTGGTAAACCCTGCTATTGCAACACCGCCGGTTCTTGGATCTGCACCATCGTGGAGAACTAACGCATATCCTCTAAACTCGTGCTCCATTAAGTCCCCTCAAACATGCGTGATGAAGGTCAATCAAAAGACCTACTATTTGTCAATGGCTTTTCCAGTCGAATTGTAAACTATTATCTAGGCCGGATATTTGCATCAGTATGAGGGATGGCATGGACAAGACAACGAAAATTTCGATTCATACTGGAGATTTTGACTTCGAGGCCGAAGGAGGTCGATTGGAAGTTGAAGAGAGATTGACTCGATTCAAGCAAGAAGGCCTCTGGGATGCAATGTTGGAACGAATTCAAGAGACTATTGAATTTAGTAAAGATACTGCAGAGGCAAATTCTGGCGATGCAACCTCTACTGAAAGAGGTATGAACTTTCGCTCACTACTGGAAAATTATGCCCTTGACGGCAAACCAGAGCAAGTTCTTGGGGCCTTACATTTCCTCAGCGAAATTGAAAAACTAAATGATTGCCCACCAAGAGTAATTAATTCATTATTCGAAGATGCTAACATTGAGCCCCCTGGGAACCTTTCACTATACATCAATCGCCTTAAGGAAAGAAATTTTCTCAAAATACCCAGCAAACATGGCGATAAAAATAGATATGCTGAACTAACCGAAGAAGGTCGAAAGCACTTGGAAGAAAAATCTGAGAATATGTGAGGTCATTGAAGTGGTAATGTCGGGGAGTGGGGATGACCCTAGGGATAATATCGGTGAAAAGAGCCAAGTTATTGATTGGTCTTATCAAAATAGAGCTGAGTCACTGCTTCGTAAAGGTCGTCATTCCGGCTCTAACTTCAAAAGAGCCGTGCTAGATGGTTCTGATTTAACCGAAGGTGATTTTTCAGATTGCGATTTTAGAAAGGCTTCGATGGTTGGTGTAGACTTAATGAAATCGGCATTTGATAATGCTGACTTTAGAGGGGCTAATTTAAAAAAAGCGAGATTGAATTTGTCCAATTTCAATAATTGCAAATTCAAAGGAGCCGACCTAAGAGGAATTAGGGGCAAGTACGCAATTTGGCAGGGAAGTGATTGGTGGAATGCGGTAATTGACGATGACCTAAAGAAGACTTTATCAAAAAAATGGCCGAAGCCTAAGGATGAATGAAATCATTCAGATTCAGTGTCTTGATTTGTGGCTAACTTCACTTTATGGCCACCGTTTAACGCCATCCTCGCCCTTGCATTAAGTAATGGTAATGATGTCAATGCTCCACAAACCAGCATACAAACTCCACAAAGATACATCAGAATTCTATATGTCAAAAGTAATGCTCCAGAAAGATATTGTTCTGCAGAATTATTGATTAAGACACTGCCAAGAACACCGGTTACCAATCCTATAGCGGCCCCTTCAATACCTAACAAAGCTCCTTTCCTATTCAGCATAAACAAATATGGCGAACCAAGAACAATCAATGCTCCAGAAATTGCTAATCCAGCGCCCCTAATCAAGTACCCTTGTCTGGCTGAATCGTGAAATTTTTGATAGTCTTCAGTTGTAATTTCAGTATCTATATCACTATTTGGGGTTTCAAGTACGATATCTATCTCTGCTTGCGTTAGGTCTTCTTTTTGACTTAACTGGAAGTCGCCATACGCTAAAAGTAAAAGTAAAATTCCACCGAATAGCATCAATACAGCAACTGTTTTTGGCCCTTTTGTATCTGGTTTTATTGCGAAGTCAAAGTCTTCCTCTTTAGGTACAGAATCCTCTTTATCCATGCGGATGGAAAAATCAAACTGCTTTTCGCTCATGTTATCACTCCAACTGAATATGCTTTTCAAGCCCTTCTGATAACCAATTAGGAATATTTACAGATTCCATAGTATCCATATCTACGCATACTGTGACTTGGGAAGAAGACCACAATAACTCATTGTTTTGATTATGAAAACGATAAGCCCAAGAACAGGACTTCGTACCAATTTTTTCTATCCAAATTGTTGCATGAACAGTATCTCCGTATTTCAAAGGTGAAATGAAGTCTGTCTCGATATGAACGACGGGGAAGCCAATCTTCCTATCGTTGATCATTTCTGGATAAGAAATCCCACACATTTCTTCCCAGCATTCCTCAAAGAAACGGTGTGCTAAATCATAGATTCGCGGGAAATAAGCAATATTGGCGCTATCCAACATTGGATAATCCACACGTCGCTGAAGATTTACCGCCATGTATGTGCGAATTAGCGGGTATCAATGAAACCTTGCATTTGAATATATTTCGAAACCCGTCGCGCTTATATCCAAAGCATAAGTGGAGTGCTTCAAGGCCCCATAGTGTAGCTTGGATATCACACTGGTTTGCGGAACCAGTAACCCGTGTTCGAATCGCGGCGGGGCCGCCAATGTTCACCAATGGGCCATATCTATTTTGTCACATAGAGCTTCTAATTCGTCTTCATCGATGTGGCTGAACTCTTCAACTAGTGGTAAGATGAGTTTACATAAATCAAAGGATGTTGTCCAATCCATCGAATCAGGAATAGTATTTCCTGGGCTTCTAGAAATACGACTCATGAACATAAATATCGCAGCGTCGCCGTCAAGAACTGATGCAGTATCCTTTGTCAAAACACGCCAAAACCTCTGCCTGGGTTTCTTGTACTCAAGACTAAAACCAAGGGCTAATGGATTGCCAAAACCTATTCTCCACTTGAATCCATGAGTTCCTCTAAAGGATATTGTTTGACCTTTTGAATCATAATCAGCAGCAAATCTAGATGAGAAATACTCTTTCATTTTATTGCCAATAGGGCTATTTGGGTCTGGTCCATAAAGTTCCACCAATGCTGTTCTTAGTGTTTCTCCGTTCTCGTTGTCAAAGAAATTATTGTCATTAAGTAGCCCAAATATCATCGCTGCTATGCTGTCTGCGAATGGAACCTTCACATCTGAAATACTTTGGATACAGGCAAAAGTGTATTTCTCTCTATCCAATTTTCCTTTAGCATGAACTGTAATTGTATCAAAACCAATCCCATATACAATAGGATTTCTCAATCTCTGTAGTAGTGTATCAATCTTAATTCGATATGTCGCTAAATGACCAACTACAACGATAGAGTCGTCATCAAGCATGACTCTATCGACTTCTGATTCCATAATCTCATCTAGAAACTGAAATGCTCTGATATGAGAAGCCGTGATTGCTGATAATTCTCTCATCAGATTACTCTTCTTTTGGCTTTGAACGCCCTTTGAAAGAGGCATCGATTCTTTGGTTTCCATGCTTGAGATGGTATTCGAGAGTATTTAATGTTCAAACTTTCCAAGTTTTACATTGCCAACCATTCTCTTCAGCCATGTCCCTCATCTTCTTATTTGGATTTACTGCGATCGGATTTCCTGTTATCTTCATGAACCAAGTATCTGCCATGGTATTTCCATACCCATAACATTGTGATAAATCATGAGCGTTGTCTTTGGCATCTTTTTCTACCACTGGGACTTTACCTTTTCTTCTAGGTACGCTCCAACCCTTTTCAGAGCCCGATAATATTCCATTTCTGAGTTCTGGACCACAGCCATAGATAGTATCCATACCTAATTGAGCACCCATCGCTTCTGCCATTGGAGCGATTGTGGCTGTGACTAATACCACTCTATGACCTTGTTTTTTATGCCAGGCGATACAATCTAATGCCTCCTTAGGAACTTTATCGATTAATTTCTGTGAGGCTAAAATTTCAGAGTACTGTTCCAATACTTGCCATGAGGCTAAACAGAAATGCCCGCGATTTCTTGCGGCATCATATACAGAACGCCCACGTAGTAAATTTCCGATGAATCCTAGCGTCCACATAGTAGCGCCTAATGGTATTCTCCAAGGCCTTCTAAGCCCTAAATGGCCGGTCAACGTCTTCTCACTAGAGGCATCCAACAATGTACCATCAAGGTCAAAATAAGCCGCTATTTCACCTGTCATGAAGGTGGCTAATTATCGGTAATACATGAGTGAAACCCTTAAAATTAATATTTCAACGTGTTTTCTTGGGTTTCAGGACGTTGCCAATCTCTCCATAAACTCTTCTTCCAGCTTTATGGTCTTGCCACCAAGTCAAAGTCTTGGATAAATTCCTCGAAATGAAAAAGCCGATTTTTCGTGGCGTTAAACCATGATTTCGCATGGACTTATCATGGGCAAGATTAGCAACTATCGATTGGGCAGAACAACCTGGGTTTGCCCCAACAAAATTTTCAACTTCTTTCTTCAATCTTTCAAACCTAGCCCGCTTTTGCGAACCCTTGCCTACTCTCCTAGGAACCATATGTAGAAAATCACTGTTAACCCATATCAAAGAAATGGTGGCAATCCCAAAGGATTCACAGATTATGATTAATCAAAACGAACAGGCTGTGTTGTTTTCCAGTTTGCAGTTGCCAATTTCTTGGCTTTACCGTCAGCGATTATCGGATGAATTTTCTTCAACCTTCCATGCATTCCCTGGACTTGAAATTTAACTCTTAACTCAGCGGCTCTATCTCTTTGAATTGTTTCCATTTGTTCATCATCGAGTTCGATACTTGCCATCTGTGAGCCATTATTGAGATCTGAAATAATGAAGTTCTGTCCGCTTACTGAAAGACTTGGCCTAAACTCCCAATCATCTGGATTATTCATCCATACCGATATGTCAAATGAGACTGTATCTCGAATATTGACTCTGCTGATTTCAACACTATCTACCATGGCTTTCATACCTCCCAAAAGGTCCGGCTAAATTACTCCTTGCATCGGCGCTTAATCATCCAAAAGTAATCTCGGTTAACACTGGACTCATAACTATCACAATTACTTCTAAATCCCAATCATTACCCGGATCTGGGTCTATCATTCCATCAATAAGTGGGTCAGGGTCAGCTTGTTGTGCAAATACTGTCCATGTCCAGACTCCTTGAGCAGTTCTTGAACCGGCTTGTCCAACTAATAAGTTCATCAAAGCCTCTTCGGAGTCTGCGGTGAAAATGCCATCTTCTCCTAGTGGATTGATGCCATCTCGGTCCATAGTAGCCTTGGCTGTTTCATTAGCAGTTATATTGCCGCCTTCTGTTTGTACGGTCTTTTCATAATTGTCATTTTCAATTAGAAGAGTCAAGGTAAAGTTATCCTGTGGCCCTAATTCCTGCTCCAATTGTAGAGTTGCAGTATATTCCATGACTCTGCCTAGGTCGCCTGGAGAGATGCTATCTTCCCATTGACTGCCTTGTTCAAGGTAATCATCCCAAGTGAAAGTTAGTTCTTCGGTCACCCATTTGACTTCGAAGGTTCTAGAGGTTATTTCTATGGTAAAAGATTCGCTGACACTTGCTTCTGTACCATCTGAAATAACTAAACTACCCAGTATTTTACCAGATTCATTTGTTGGAACTAGAACTGTAGGAGTGGTTGCGTCAATGTCGTTTCTTTGGTCACCATCTGAATCTGAATCAGTGGTCCAGTCTAAATCCCAAGCAAATGTCAANTCCTTNCCTTCTGGNTCAAAACTATTGGATGCATCCAAGAANGCNGAATCTCCCGANTTCACCTGNTCAGGTATNGTTAAATTGAGNACTGGGGCGCCATTGACNACTATTGTTGNNGATATNTCNTCTTCTCCACCTTGGCTATTTGAGACNGTTANGGTGACGGTGTATACNCCAAANGAATCATANGTGTGAGANGTGAATCCNACNACAGTTTCTGCTTTTTGNCCATTTCCAAAATCCCATTCAAAACCNGTNACAACACCTTCTACTGCTTCAGANTCNCTAGCATCAAATGTTACTGTCTCTCCTTCTTGAATTGANAGNGGGTAAGCCTGNAGAGATGCCCTNGGGTCTACTGTTGAGTCTAATCCAATACANCCNGANACAAATACNGATAANAATATCAGCANTGAGAGCGAGAAAGATTTAGNCTTNGCAACTANTTGCATCTTCCTCATAATAGACAAGGAATNCTTCACCCTTGTAATAGTATGTATATTTGGAGNGCAAAAAGTTTCATTATTTTACGGCTAACTTTTGTCCGAATCAAACAATACTTCTCCCGGAATATCNCCAATNACTTCGGCNCCNACGAGATNNTCATCTAAATCATCATATGATTCNTGAACCACCACATTCTTGTCCGAATTATCTTCATTGTCCGTGTTATTAAACTCATCAAAATCGACATCTCCGGCATCATATTCCGATACAATNACCGGTTCAACTGGANTTTCATCTTCTTCATCGTCTAGCAATAGTGTATCCATAGCATCCGCAGAAATCTTTTGGCTATTTCCTTGATACTTATNCTCATATTCTTCCTGTACAATGTCCGATTGACTATTTTCGGTTTGAATCTCGGGCTCGACTTTGACGAAAAGTCTCAGNATTCTATCAAATAGNCCCATGAATTACCCTATAGTAAAATTTGATTTGAATATTGGTATAATTAGAATAGTGATGTTCAAGGAGTGGGAACTTTTGCTCGTTGTATGGCTCAGAACTTTCTAGACGGAGAACGTGTCTTGGCCTTAGATTTAGAAACTACTGGGATTTCAACAAATAATGACAGGATTGTTCAAATCGCTTTGATTGGTTCATCCGAANACGGGAGTGAAATCTCTTACGAGAATCTAGTTAATCCACGCCGCTCGATTCCAATACAGGCTAGTAATGTCCATGGGATATATGATAACGATGTCAGAGGTTTGAGTGATTTTTCTACCTTTGCAGATGAAATATATGANCAGNTAGAGGGCGCNGTTATCATNGGNCATAATGTAAGACAATTCGACTTACCATTACTAAATAATGAGTTTAGAAGATTAGGAAAACTTCCTCCAAATCCAAAGGTAGTGCTAGATACATTGGAAGTTGTCAGACGTGTAAAATTACCTAGACCTCACAATCTAGGNGCATTGTGTAGAAAGCATGGCATATCTCTTGAAAACGCCCATACTGCTGCTGCTGATGCTGCAGCTTCATTACTGCTGTTCTGGAGGCTTACTGTCGACCATTCCCCCTACTTTAGAAAATCATTGGAAGAACTAGAAAGGTGGCTGGTNCATGGCGATTCGAGGAGTGAGGAATCAAACCTTGGAAGGGGGCTTGAAGATTTAGAAATGTTAGANTCTTTAGGTAAAATTAGAATTGATGATGGNCACTATGTCCTCGCCTTTGGCAGACACAAGGGGAGACATGTTTCAGANATTCAAAATATCGATCCGAAATATATNTCTTGGCTCCTTTCNCCAAAAGGAATCGAAGATGAAGATGCCCGTGAAGCATTGAGAGANTCTCTAAATTGATNAGTTCTCACGAATATATTCGACGCCATCTAGAATTGGTTTCCAAGGTAGAACGTCACACCAATGGCCAATACGCCAAGTGCTTTGAGCCGTCATTATCGATCCTAGAAATAATGGACCTTGGTGTTGGGATGCTAGAACCTCNTGTAATGCATCTTTGCCACGCCCATCAAATTTAGCTGATTTCTTGATACCGGTTGGGATTGCCCTNATGCCGCCATCTAATGGCTCACAAAGTTCAATTACAGCAGAGCCGCTATTTGGCTCAAATTCATGTAATAATACTACGGCATCAGAAAAATCATCTTTGTGAAGAGTTCCGTTTTCATGCCTCCAATTCCACCAATGTTGGCACCATGCTTTCCAATCGCAAAACCCTCCACAAGAATCTTGTCCAGGAGTTGGGTCCATCGGAATTGTAGTCGGCTGAGTTTCTTGCCATGCTGCATATGCCTGCTCGAGTACATTTTCTCCAATCGCGGGCCACTTTGATGAATTTTTAGTATACCAGCCTTCAGTTCTAACCTTCGGAGCATTCGGATTATTATCGAGTAAAATATCTCTATACAATCTCAACTGTCGATTGACTTCGGTTTTCAACTTCTTATCTGGAGTTCTACCTGTTTTCAAATCAGCAACAAGCCAGCCAGTCATCTCTCCTGCATCATTAACATCCGCAAGTAAAAGGTCAAGACGGCCCATCAAGCGGCCATCTTTGGTTTTTAATTCTCCTTCAACCGCAATTGCTTGCTTCTGGATTTTTCGCCATAATGCACCCGTGATTCTCTTATGTTCAAGGCCTTGGATTCCAACATGGTCCAGTAACATGATTACTCCCCCTCGTTGTTGTTTTATCGCCTCCTTCCATTTTTCTTCTTTCCACTTAGGGCGTCTTGGAGTATTCATGAAAACTTCTTTTTCTTCTTCCCATCGTAGTTTTAGTACTCTTAGGGCTTCTTCAGGAAGCCAATCATCTTGCTGATTTCCGATATTAGAATAATCATTCAACAATAAATCCTCGATAGATGCGTGAACTGCAGTACCAAGTGAGGCAGCCATCCCAGCCTTACGCGGCAACCTTTGGCGACTCAACCAATACATCCGAGGACAGGTCTCGTAACGATTCCAAGCCGAAGGAGAGAGCATATGCTCTCTTTTTGCAGTGGGAGTCTCTCCGGCCATGATGTATCGTTTTGTTTAACCATCATCAAACCACCGCAATGAGCAAAATGACGAAAGTGTTGATACACGATGAGAAAGTAGAGACTTCATGCAAGGCCCTAGTGTTCGAATTAATGCTGAAGTTTCAACCGATAATGCCCTCGTTGTAGCATGTTTCCCAAGTGTTGGAATGGTCTCAAGCGTTGTGGCTCATTTCTTAATCGACCATCTTCAATTAGAATTCATTGGAGGTGTAGTTGATCCAAGACTTCCTGCCCTCACATTGGTTCAAGAAGGCGTACCTCTTCCTCCAATTCGAGCATATGCCGGTAAGCCTCAATGCACCATTGAAGGCTGTGACCAAGTAATACTATTGATGAGTGAATTAGTCGTACCAGAAGCTCTTGCCCACGATATCGTTTGGGCTATGTTTGAATGGTCTAAAGAACAAAAGATAGTTGCTGGAGTAGTAATTGATGCTTTTGCCAAGAGTGGCATGAAGGCAAATCTAAACGGTGCTGAACCAGTCATTGAATACGAAGATACCGAGGGAATTGACATTGTTGGAATCGGTGCGAATGATAAGAGTCGAAAAATGCTTGAAGACATGAACATCCCATTACTACAACAAGGAGTTATCAAGGGAATCAATGCTTCAATACTTGGAGAAGCAAGGAGACGTGGCCTTGACCTAATGTCAATAATGGTTGAAGCCGACCCAAGATTCCCAGATGCTAGAGCAGCAGCTACATTAATTGAAAACTTGAATAATTTATTACCTGCAATCAACCTTCCACATGAACCGCTTATTCAAGAGGCTGAGTTCCTTGAAGCACAATTACAATCTATGATGGAAGGTGCTAAGATAGAGGCTCCAGAAGGTGGAACTTCTAATTCAATGCTATACGGTTGATCTTGCAAGAAGTTTCCATAGTGCAGATGCAGTGGTTGCAAGCCCTGAAATCAAAAGTATTACACTTATCGCTATTGGCATTAGTATAACCATATCATATGGTAAACTGAAGATATCGAGTAATGATTCGCCTCTTGCAAAAGAGCCTCCTGCTGATGCTGTAAGAAGCATTAGACCACTTGCAGCCATACCTGAAAAGGTTTGAATTAACATTGGTTTTCTTTCAACCAGTATGCTACTACCCATTTTCCACCTTGAAATTAATGCCGCTAATCCTAGTCCAAGACCTGTCATTGAAAGAAACATCTTGTTTACCAGAATTGGGGTTGAAAAGCCCGAGCCAGGGGATGCTGAGATACCACTGAAAATAGCGAATGGTGTTGCAATTATTCCAAACATCAAAGCGAAATGAGCCACATTATCTGTAATAGAAATAAAATTCTTACTTTTTATCAATTCATACCTACAAAGTGCGTGTAATAAAAAGCATAATCCTGACATAGCAAAGGAGCCAACTACCAATTCAGTGCTGATTACATGGAATGTCGAAGAAGAAATCATTGGACGCCCTCCTCTAATTCCTCTAAGTATTCATGGCCATACCATTGCCATTGCTCCATAGTCCATCCCGGGGGTAATTGGCCGTCTGGCAAGGGAGGAGCAGTTGGAGCAGAATCTTGTAAGACTTGTTCAGTTTGCTCCCAATGTTTTTCTTCTGTTTTACCATTTGAAAACTTTAATTGAATCGATAAAATAAATCCTAAAACAAAAATAAACAGAGCAAAGGATTGAATGTAAACTGCAGTTTCATCTACTTCGAAAGGTGGCTCTTGAGCAACTAATGTAAACCATGGAGTCGTTTGAGAAGGCCCTTCCCCCTCAAGAATTGCCCTCCACTGTATGGCTGATGGTTGATTTGATGCTGGTGCAGTAAATTCCCAGACTCCATCACTTGAAGAGTTGGCAATAATTGTATTTATCGAGCTTCCTTCAACTTTCCATTCTACCTTCACACTAGATACATCTTCAGTCTCTATGCTAACTGTAGTTGCCTCGCCCAAAGGCCTAGTAGTTTGAGGTGTGAAATCCGATGAGAGCCTAGCCAAATTATCCGGTATTGGCAATACTTCAATCTCCAAACCTTGGCTTATTGCAAAGTAGGGAATATCATCTCCGCCATGATGGATGGAAATGTAAAATGTTGTGGCAGTCAACGATGTTGGCTTAATGGTCCATGAGGTAGAAAAGTTATCTTGTCCGGACAATAATTTACCCTCGACGTAATTATTGGTACCGCCATTTGAGTCGGATAAAATATCCCATTGAGCATCAGCAGGTGTATCGCTATGGCCTGTTGTATCGGTAAGCAAGAAAATACCTAAATCCCCTGAATATGATAATTGGGCTCCTGAAACGATAGTTGAAATTGAAATCGGTTGGTCAAGATAGGGTGAGCCTTCCACTTGAACTGAAATAGATGCTGAAGATGTTTGATTCAAGGAAGAATCCCCATGGCATGCGCCACCGCATTGCATGTCAAATACACCATCTCCAACCCCTCCTGGATTGGCTTGAGTAAAACTACTGATTGACAGTAATATTGTTACGACAAATAGAATTCTCATCCTGCGAAACATTCAATCCCTCCTATCGATGAAGATAAGGCTCAATGAACCAATACTCAAAATGATGAATAGTAGGCCTGTGATCAGCCCTCCGGTTGTTGAAACACTACTTTCAGCAGGTTCAATTGTTTCAACCATGAATCCTTCGATAGAACTAGAACCTGAATGAAGACCTTGACCATCGATAATTGGCCTAATTGTATAATCTGTAGGACCAGAAATAAGAGGCGTATCTACAAATTCTAATTCACTAATTACTGAAATAGAATCGCCGTTTCTAAAGACTTCAAATGTCGCATCTGGACCATCCCAAGCCCAAGTGAGTTTGACATTTTCTTGAATTGATTTTGCATCTAGAGATGTAACCTTAGGGCCAGCCTCTGTCTGCAAATTAATTGAAGTGAATCCATTACTATCTAGTTCATCATAAACAGTTAGAGTTACTGTTACCATTCCATTTGGTATGAAAGTATACTCTTTACCCGAACCTGTGCCTGAATTACCGCTTGTGTCGCTCCACTGCCAAGAATAGGTTGTGATTCTTCCATCTAAATCAGTTGAATTTTGAGCGGTGACTTTGATCTCTTCACCATCCCATAATCTATTGCTTTCGATATCAATTTGAGCAGTTGGCGCTAGATTTTCAATAGTTATCTGTGAAGATGCCATACTACCATTTGACTCGCCATCGTTAGGAATTACATCAACTGACCAAACCTGCCCTGGCCCAAGTAATTGAGCAGGAACACTAGATTGCCCATCTAAAGAACCTTCTTTGAAACCATTCCTATACCATGTTATCTCATTGGATACCAAGTCGCCGTCTATGTCATCATTTGTAATAGATAATACAAGGTCTTCAAGTGAAGTATGAGATAACTCCGCTATCGTATTTGGAATTGTATTTATGATTTCAACAGATACAGATAATTCATTCTCGCTTAAGTCTTGACCGTCGTTGGCGCTAACAAATACTGTCCAATTATCTCCTTTGGAGGTTAAGGAAGAAGGCAATGTAATCTGATTTTCAATTGATGTAAATTCTTGACCATTCTTATGCCATCTTGTTTCTGGAGAGGCTGGTGCGTCTCCATCTAAATCACTCATTGAGAGACTCAATGTTATATTTTGAGAGGTTTGCGCTTGACTGAAGTCCAAACTTATTGAATCTAATTCTGGTGCAGTATTAAGAATAGTTACCGATGAACTAATCTCCCAATCTGACCATTCAGTACCGTCGTTAATACGAACATGCACCTCCCATTGTTCAGACTTACTTGTTTGCTCTGAAGATAGCGTAGTAGTTGTTATGCTCGGCATCAAGACTCCATTTCTATACCATTGAATTTCTGTATCAACAATTGGGTCTCCATCATTATCGGTTGAAATAAAGTCAAAATATAATGAATCAGAAGTATATGCCTCATAGGGTTGGAGAACAAGTGCCATGATTGTCGGCTTGTTATTTACTGGCTGGCTAGAACCAATGGTTACTGTTTGTGATGTTTTCCATACTGTTGTGTCTTCTCCATCTGAAACCCTAATTTCAACATACCATTGATCTCCATCTCTTGTAGCCAAAGAAGTAACTGTGGACTGGTCGTTCAATTCGCTGACAAGTGCCCCATCTAAGTACCATCGTATCTCTGTAGTCAAAACATCTTGGTCATCATCACTCGAACTAATAGTGATTGACAAATCATCATTTGAAGAAGGTTGTGATGGAGAAATTGCTGGAGTCAAGACTGTAGGTGGCGTATTTTGAATTGTCACTGTGTTGCTTGTAATTGTTTGACCACTATCCTGTCCATCTGAAGGAGTTACTTCAGCATACCATTGCTCATTCTTGGCGGTTAAACTAGAGGATACAACCTTGCCTGGTATCGTTCCTTGAGGTTGTGCGATAGAGTCTTTGTACCATGTAATTACAGTACCTGATTCTGGATTTCCATCGGGGTCTGAATAACTGTATGAAAGTGTTAGACTATCTGCAGTCTTGGCATCGGTTGGAGTTAACATTGCATTACTGGCAGATGGCGGTTGGTTTGTTGGAGCATTCTCTGGCACTTGAATGGTCAGTGTGCCCCAGCGGTCTCCTGAATCAGCGCCATTACCATTTGATGTAAGGGCTGCTAATTGGAAATTAGCGGTTCCTGAACCGGAACTTGGAGCAGTCCAATCAAAGCCCCAGGTTCTAGAACTAGAACCTGTAATTGAATGGGTCGCGCTGTCGCCTGTTGAACTGATGCCAACCGCGAAGCCCAAATAACTGAATGTTCCTTTATCTACGTCCATGCTAAAACCACCACCAGAACCTGAAACTCCACCAGTAACAGAGACTGTCAACTGGTAATTTTGTCCCGCCGTATATTGAGATGGAAGGCCTGAGACTGAAGGCGTTGCAACATTTGTTCCTGATTGAGAATGACACCCACATCCTGTACCGGAATTCAGCTTACCATTCTCTTTACCTTGAGTGATGGGCGCTATTGAAAGTAGTAGGATAATACAAACCGCAATAGCAGTTTTGGAGTAGTTCATAGCCGTTGTATTGCTTATTAGTATTGAAGATTAACCCTTAATTGATTGGAAGGAGTATTATTTCTGGCGTCAGTTATAATCAGCAAGACTACTTTGAGTATTGTTTTTTTCTGTAGTTTCATCATCGATAACCGACACTGTCTTTTCACTCAATTTGTCTAATAATTGTTTTTCAGTCCAAATTTGAACCCCTAAATCTTGTGCTTTTATGAGTTTAGAACCTGCATTTTCGCCGACTATCAATACATCAAGATTAGATGAAACACTACCTACAACCTTGCCTCCAGTATTTTTGACCATCTGCTGTATCTCTTTTCTCGGGTTACTCAACGAACCGGTTATGCAAAATGTCATTCCACTCAAAGTTCCTTCTGAAGTAGATTTAGGTTCATCTAGCAATTCGAGATTTTTTGATAAATCGAGTAATAATTCTTTGCGATTTAGCAACCCATCTCTAACTTGAAGCGCTACTTTAGAGCCTATGCCATCGTTTTCGCACATTGTTCGAAGAGCAGAATTGAGGGCATGTGGCTTCTCCTTTAGGTCGTTTAATGGTCCAAAATTATCATCGCCTGGCTGTGCCTTTGCATCTTCTGCCCACCGCATTAATCCATCGAAATTCTTAGTTTGCTGGGCAACTAATGAGGCTAATTCTGGGCCAATTCCCGGTAAGCCTAGAGCGTGTATGAAACGGCTAGTCTTCATCTTCTTCGTACGATTTATTTCCCCTAGTACATTGTTTGCTGATTTTTCTGCCATTCTTTCTAAAGATAATAGTTGAGGTTTTTCTAATCTGTATAAATCAGCGATATTGGTAATTAGATTGGATTCTAGTAATTGTTCAACTAATTTCTCGCCAATTCCATCCATTTCCAAAGCCCTGCACCAGTAAATGATCGCCCTGCTTGTTCTAGAATCACACATCAAATCCATACATTTGAGAAATGCCCCTTCTTCTATCAAAGTAGCATTGCAAGATGGGCAATTTGTTGGAATCTTTATCGCTTCTCTAGTTGGCAATTCTCCCGCAAATGAAGTACCATCAGCATGAAACCTATTTTCTAAATCCTTGTCAGTAGCGGGTCCTAAAGTAGATTCGATCTTTGGTATGACGTCCCCTCGTCGAACAATCAATACCTTGTCACCAATTTGTACCCCTAATCTTTCAACTTCTCCTGGATTGTGTAAAGTTGTATTTTCTACCGTAACTCCTCCAACCATTTGTGGAGCAATACGGGCAACTGGGGTGACATTACCAGTTCTCCCCGTCTGCCAATCAACCTGAAGTAAAACCGAAGTTGCCTCTTCGGGAGGAAATTTCCATGCCAAAGCCCAGCGAGGATGATGTGCGGTCATACCGAGATTTTGGCGTTGCTCTAAATCATCTAATTTGAATACTANGCCATCTATCTCAAATTGGTAATCCGGNCTTTTTTCAGACCATTCCCTTGTGTGTTCAATCATTTCGACTTGAGGCCTATCTGATTCAAAAACAGTCCATGGCGCTGGCTCTATTCCCGCATCTTGTAGCCAATCTAATAATTCACTATCATACTGAGCAGTTGGAGGGTTTGAAGGGAATTGAACGTCATAAGCGCAAAACACTAGGTCAGCAGCNTCTGCTTTACCATCTCCGTGTTTTTGACGTAATGCACCTGAACAAAGGTTTCGAGGATTGGGGGAGACTTCACTATACTTGGACTCAAATGTTGCTAAAGGCATTACTACCTCTCCGCGAACGTGAATAGTATATGGATAATTCAAACGAGTCGGAATATTTGCCACATGAATAGCGTTCAATGTTACATCCTCGCCCTTTTCTCCACTACCTCTAGTTGCAGCCCGATGTAGATTACCCGAGACATACTCAAGTGATAATGCAGAGCCGTCTAATTTTGGTTGNGCCAAATAGCGTGTCCCTCCCGAGGTTGATTGGGTGACAAAATGAGTGATGTCTTCGTCGTTTGTACCTTTATCTAAAGAACGCATAGGGAACATGTGTTCTACTTTGGTAGTACCTGGCAAAGGTTCTGGACCGACTTCATGCAATACTGAATTATCGGGGTCTAAAGATTTGAGTTCATCCCATAAGGANTCAAATTCAGCATCTGAAATCTCTGGGGCTGAGTGATTATAGTATAATTCTCGATGATATTTTACCGCATCGGCCAGATACTGAATCCTGTCGTCTCCGGCCATACTTATCCACCAAGGCAAGAGGATATGAATCTCACGAAAATTTTAGCCCTAGTAACTCAACATCAGGTAATGGACAGCGAGTCATAATGACCTTGGAGAGTATTCTAATATGAATTTCAGCAACTACGTGAACTACCGATTGGAACATATGCCCTGCATGGACATTATTGTCATCATCAGACCAGCAACAGTGTATATGTGTGAAGGCTTTACCTTCTTGTGTTCTAGCAATATTTCCTGAAAGACTAACAAGTTCAGACGGAGAATCAAGAGGCCGACGTTGATACACTCCTTGCTCATTCATGTATCCATATAGGTTATCTCTGGTTCTTCCAATACCGCTAGTAATCGCTGCTGCATCAAATCCGACTTCATCGGCTAAATTTTGTAAAGTTGAATGTATTTCTTCGTTAGGGTCTAATCTAACGAAGAGATCATCCCCGCTCCTCGTCCACTCCATGATTTGTCCTGTTGAAGCCGATTATTGATAATAACGATTGTCATTCATCTTCTAATTCGGGTTGTAAAATCTGTTGTATCCTAGCTTTTGCTTCGACTAGGTCGTGATAACTGCCTCCTAGTGGGAGAGGTGCAAAGATTCCCCACCCTTTTCTCAAAAGAATGATTCTTCTCTGCGTCTTACTTTTCGAAAGTTTGAGTCTTTTCCATTCATATCTTTGACCATCGGCAAAAAGATGCGTTTTAGTCACTGCATATCGCTTTGGAATCAACAAAGAAATAAGATGTAGGGATAGAAGTATATCCCAAATAATCGGATATAATATTGGTGTATTGGAAATTTCCACCAACCCCCATGGTAATGCCATCATAGCAGCCATTGATGCTAAATTTCCCCATTGCCTAACCACTTCATTTGGACCTTCACTCGCCCAAGCAAATACATCATCAGATAACTTACCCAATTTAGGAATATCTCGCTTTTGCCTAGTGAGCCAAAAGGCATCCCATAAAACAATAATCGCTAGTATAGAAATAGCAACAGAGCCAATTATTCCTGGATTAGGAATTGAAATTATATCCATATTATCACTCTAGGTATTGTTTCTCTTCAGTTTCTTCGCCATCACCTTTATTCATTCGTCTGACAAACAAAACAAATACTATTGCTAAAACCACTAAAGTTAACATTGTCAGTGTGTCAAAATCTCCAGAGTCGTCGCTTGATTGACCTTCTAAAACATCAGGAATACCGTCACCATCGTCGTCTTGGTCTTCTATCAAAACAGAGGTTATTCCTGCCGGACAATTAAGATTATCAGGTTGCTTGTCATTATCAGTATCTTGCCATGCACAAGCATCTAGTGGCCAAGCATCCCTTTCATCATCAAAGCCATCATTATCATCATCTGAATCATAGATATCTGGCCCGCATGAACGACCTATTTTCAAGTCAAACCAAGTATTTTCATCGCAATCTAAGGTATTATCTCCATCGGAGTCTAACGGGGTTGACTCGAATGAAGTCGTTACCACTGTTGATGCCCCTAAAACATCGGTCACTTGTAATTCCAAAACATAAATTCCCGGACTTGGCACAGTCAGATTTTGAATTGGTACATCTGAAATTATTTGTGAAACTTGATTGGTTTGTGCATCGAAGATTGTCCATTGGTAAGTTAATTGTGAAATCATATCTAAATCATCAGAAACATTTGCAGTGGCTTGGAAAACCTGTTGTTGCATTATTTTCTGTCCAAATAATGGCTGGGTAATAGTTGCTGAAGGTGGCTGATTTGGTTGAAGTATTATTGAAATTAATGAATTAATTTGCCAATTTAAAGGGGAATCATATGATACTGATTTAATCGGTAAGCCAGCAGAATTGGCATTTATTTGTAGATCGGTTATCCCGATTTCTCCACCATCTCCGACTTGCTTGCTTACTAGGAGTTGATATGAAATGGTAGTTCCTGAAACTACCTCTGATAGACTACTGCCATCAGAATAAGTTGCAAGAACCTCGAAATTAGTAGATTGAGGAATTGACAATAATCTGGCATCAAGAATAAGTGTGTGATATTGGTTAGATTGTGCCCCATTCCATAACGAAATTGTGGATTGTGTATGGAAAATCGAATCTATGAAATTGATGATTGTATCATCGCTCAATTCACTTAGACCTGATAACGTTGTTGCCTCAATAACTGCTGAGTAATTCTCTGCTGAAATTGTGGTCGAGGCTTGAATATATGAGTCTCTTATGANAAATGGNGCAGTAAAATCTCCGCTATCAGCATGAAGGTCTAAGCCCACAGAATAATTATTCACATTGAGGTTCTCTACAATCATAGAACTTGAAGAACGGCCATGGTGATTGATAAAACCATTTCCTGAACCAGGACCTATCAATTCTATATTGGTTAGAAGACCTGCTGAATAGTCAAAGTCTATTGCCGGAGCTCCTGTAATCTCCACAGAATCTATTGCTAGATTACGGTTATTTCTACCGGCGATGGCAGCAGAAGCCCCAGTGTTTGCCTTGATTGAATCAAGTGTGAATTGTTCATCCATTGAATCTAACCAAAATACGTTACCAGTTCCTGTAAATTGTGAAGCATCAACAGAAGATATCGACCCTGAGACCTCGGTTAAATCAAATCCTGTTTCAATACCACTACCGATGGTTATGTTAGATGCTTGAATCATAATTTGCCGAGCCCAGATCGCAGGACCATTACAATTGGATAATTCTAAGTTAGAAAGAAGGATTTGAGCTTGTGATTGATATAATTCAAAGCACGCACTTCCCCCATCGCTAAATTGAGAATTTTTGATTTCGACTATGGCACTGCTTCCAGATTCAACATAAACTAGCGGTTCAGAGGCTGTAGAACGCATCATTGTGACTCCATCTGCATAGACTGAACCTGTTTGTGAAACATATAATGGAGTTGATGCTTCAACTACATCGGTATTGGATAATTCTATTCGAGAACTTAATTGCTCACCGAGAATTAANCCCGCCCATCTAGCACCAAAACCGGTAGAGGAAATGGTAGAATCTCCTGCATCAAGAGTCCCATGTACGGTTATGGAAACACCATCAGATACTCTAAACGATACACCATCATCAATTACCAATGACTTCAATTGAGGGATTACCAGATTATTTTCCAGATAGTAAGGGCTCCACTTAGCTTCAAGAATTGTCGACTCACTCATCTCGCCAGAGTCAACAGTTGAAGCCATGAAGGTATGAACAAAGGACTTTGATGAATCCCAAGAAACAAAATCGGAGAAAGACTCTATTTGCAGTGTTATNTTTTGTAATCCGCCGAGAGTATCCTCATTTTGATCTATGTAACGTGCTGTTGCATTGGTAAAAACTTGCCCNTATTGGTCGGTGAGTTGGTTGACTCCATTGATTGAAATCAACGCCCCTTCTACCGGTATGCCCTTATCGATTACTGAAAGTTCTAATGAAGATAATTGGGTGAAAGAAGATTGACTTGGCACACTTATTGTTGAAACAATATCTCCTCCAAGCATCTCAATATAGCAATTAGAGTGAAGTTCTAGTGACTTATTGAAAATAACTGAAACAATNGACNTAGTGGAAGTACAAGACCAATTTACCATGGCATCAACAGTAATCTGGGTTTGTTCAAATGANGTCAATAAAGCNGAGGAATAGATATTGATTCTATCTGCAGTGACTTTAGAATCTTCGCCGATTAACTGTGAAGAAGAAAGTAGAGAAACCTCAGAATTAGAGTCAACTATTAGTTCGGATGAAATCAATTTCAAAGAACTATCTCCTTGCATAACTAAATTGCCTGAAATGTAGTGTGGTTGCCCATCTGGGCGGGGCCCGAGTATTACTGACTGGCCAGCAGTGATAGTCCAATCACCCTGAGGAATTACTGGGATTTGAACCACTTGACTGGCTTGACCACCATTCAACATTTGAATTACTCCGGTTCCAGAAAAAATAGCTTCAACAANCGAACCCTGAGAAAATAGTGGAAGAGTCGCGTACCCATTTACGNCACATTCTATTTCAAAGCCATTAACTATAATTGTTGCTTGAACNGGATTACTTGATATATCAGTAAATCTTACATTTGTCTCCTCGAAATAGCTGGAAATTGTTGTTGAGGTGGAAATACTAGTGCTGCCGCCATAAAATATAGTTCCATCTCCAGAGGCATCATATGANTTAGAATTTGTATTCAATGGCACGAATACACGGATATTTGCTTGTGAATTATCAAACATTTTCAATGGGGAATTATGAAGTTCTGCATTCCAATTACTAGATTGAAGATATGATTGTTCTCTAAGTTGAACTCCAAATGCTTGATATTTTGTTGATAAGGAATCTGTGATAATTTCGCTATCAAGCATCTCTATTGCGCTATCAGTGCCACCATGAACCTCTATCACTCCACCTGTTAATTCGGTGTCTTGAAGATAAATTCCTGTCGAAAAGTTCTCAATTTTAAGATTATTTACTTCAATCTCTGCGTACCAAGAATTTATCGCTGTAGAAAGGGTATCTTGCTGATTATATGTCTTATGAATTACAAGGTTTGACCATGAATGCACAGAATCGAGGACGTCAATTCCTAGAGCCTGTGATTGTTCTACTTGAATCATATTATCTCCAGTTAGTATTGAAGAAGGGCCTCTGAATACTAGGCCTGATGATTGTGTTTGAATCGCAAGGTTATGTCCAGAAATATGTCCGCTTCCAGTCGCTTCAATCGCTGTACTGGTAGATGATAGTGTCAACTCCTCGAGTCCATGGACGCCCGGCCCTGATAACGAAATTCCAGAGTATACATTAGTCATTGTAATGTTGTGTAAGGTACATGTCCCTACACATTGTTGGTCTATTACTGGNCCAATGCTAGAGTCGCCGTCAAAAGAAATATTGGAAAATTCAAATGATGATGCAGCATTAGATACTAGAGCTCTAGACCCTGAAACTACAGCATTTTCTACCAGTAAATCATCACTATTGGCTGCGTCTACAAGCAAAGCAACATTNTCGCCAATNATATTGGAAATCCTTACTTTTGAGTTAATTTGGCTCGAAATGCCTACTGTAACTGAGTCGAATCTAATGTCATCTGCCTCTATTTGTCCTGCAATGTTTTTCAATGCAACTCCTACACTTGAAAAATTAGAGTTGCTGATTGTTGATNTTCCTGAGGTTTGGATTCCTGTAGCTGATTGTTCAATATGTGCATCATCTAATTCGAGTAACCCGCTGCTCTGAATTGAGTCATAATCAATCTGGCTAGAAGAATAACCATCAATAATGGAATGCGCGAGATTATTTATTCCTATGTAGGAGTGATTTATCTGTAATTCATTTGCAATTAATTGACCATTAACCAATATTGCAGTCTTGGCATTCTCTATCAAAGTATTATTGATTAATGCAGTTCCACTAGTTCCAATGATCAAACCTTTCCACAATCCAGCACCATGAGAGCCTTGAGTTACTGGAGGGGTTGAAGAAAAGAAATGGGCTTCATCTACAATTATAGNACCGTCGACCTGTATCCAAAAGTTATCGCCACAGTCCACTGTGGTTCCAGGTTGAATTGTCAAAGTGGCTCCCTGTGAAATCGTAATATTTCCTGAAAGAATCTGTTGNCCACTCCAAGAGATATCGGATGAAATTGTACTGTCTGCTGCCCTAACCATNAGCGGGCTAGATAGGGAAATCATCAGTAAAGTTATGATGATAGACGCAGTAGTAGTCTTTCGCATAGACTCCCCTTTACATGCTTAGCATATCAAACCAAAGGCTTCTGGTCTGACTAGTTTATCACTAGTTTACAATAAAAATAGCCTAACAGTATCGGTTTTGGTGGGCCCGCCCGGATTTGAACCGGGGTCTGACGACCCCCAGCCGCCAAGTATAGGCCAAGCTAACCCACGGGCCCTTGTATGAAATNACTGGCGAGAAGCGCTGAAAGGTGCAACTTCNTGTATNANGTCTAAGTGACCNACATACATTCTTCTNCAACANTAGCGGGCTAATCCNACTTGATCAAGTGCATCAGAAANTTCTACTCCTGATGTNACNTTNTCATTGAATTCTTCCCACTTATGAGCTACAACNGCTCCACAACTAAAACATCTAATTGGTATAATCATTTTATCGCCTCATCGGTAAGATTTNTGTTTCTTTCTACGAGCACCNCGACCAAGTTGGTGNTTTGCTTCCTTACGACGTGGNTCGTTGACNANAAGACTTCTATCNAATCTTAGATANTCGTCTCTCAACTCTTCGTCTTGGCCTTTTGCTCCACCNTTATAATGAACAAGTCCACGGGCAATAGCAGTACGAATAGCNTCTGTTTGTCCCATAATACCGCCACCNNTNGTAGTNATGTTAATGTCNACTTTAGACAATCTATTCATTGCATCTGCAATAATTAGAGGTTCCATNGCTTTTCTACGAGCCANTGATGGTTGTAGNATTTCAATTGGTTCACTGTTAACTCTTACTCTGCCTTGACCAGCTTTAACACTAGCTCTAGCAATTGCAGTTTTTCTCTTACCAGATGTCTCAACTGATTTCTTTTGCTTACGTGCCATTACTGTTCACCTCCGGTCCAACGATGACTTGGTGCACCTAGATTGGCGCTTATATCTCCTAGAGAGAGGAANCTCTCTGGCGTTGATTTTCTTATCTTTGAATCGTCACCCGCTTGATGTCCATCNGGCAAATCGCCAGATAGATGGCTTGGGCAACCNATCTCGACACGCAGATTACGAAGNGCTCTGCGGCCACTACTCTTCTTTTGGTATGGAAGCATNCCACGAACGGCACGCTTCAAAATCATATCAGGCATACGTGGGAAAAATGGACCCTTTCTTGCGTGATTTAATTCATACTTAGCATGATACTTATTCAAAACAGATGTTGGGCTACCTGAAACGATAGCTTTCTCNGCATTGATTATGATAACTTTGTCATCACGGTCTTCTCTTGCTGCCTTCAAAAGGATATTAGCAGTAGCAGATGCAAGACGNCCTAAAACAAGGCCTTCAGCATCAAATACAAAGGTAGTTTCATCCAAGGATAACTACCCCCTTTCCTGATGGGTTTTCGTTCATTAGCTCGCCATAGGTCATTATTCGACCGCCAGCGGCTTCTATCTTCTCGCGAGCACCGGTGCTCACACTGTAGGCGGCGATCGTNTGGTTACTGGTNAACTCACCACTGCCGAGTAACTTGCCAGGCACGAGGATTGTTGCNCCCTCTGGGGCATGGCGGCTAACACGGCTGAGGTTGGGGTTGGTCCAGTTCTTGCGACTTCTAGATAGACGCATGGCCACATCTCGCCAAACAGCGGAACCGGTTTCACGAGACTGGGCTTTCAGTTGNTTGATTACATCAACCAANTGTGCGTTTGTCTTGTTATTTGGGTTACTCATTTGACTCCCTCGATGCTTTGAAGCATGCTGCCGAATCGCCAACCCATTATCAATGCACCGACGCGTATTGAATCTCTAATCGCGCAATATTGGACTTAAAAAGTACGATTATTCGTAAAGAATGTCGCCTTTAGCATCTAATAATTCAACGGTTAATCCTGCTGCTCTGCCTTGAATAATAATCTCATCATGAAGAGTGTCTGAAAAGTCGTCAAGCGCCCCTAGTGCTGTAATTCCTGCGACATCAGTCAACTGGTCGATTAGGTGATTTAGCACACAACTTACTCCATAGGCTTGCCCTGCTCTAAAAGCATGGTCAACGCCACCTATCTCAGGGTCTTCTGCTTTCATCCTGAGCATTACTTGTTGTGAATAGGCAACCAATGCACCATATATTGATTCGATAATTTTAGCTGCTTCAAGATCGCCAAGAAGCATTTGNGCTTCACTTAGAGCGACTCTTACTGCCTGCCCATAGGTGCCATGGGCTCCTATAACGTCTGAGGTTTCCTTCTGCATTGCTTGGTCGATGAGGGTTTTCCAGTCTTCCATGGACAAGCCACACAGGACATGCCCCTTGAAGGTTCGGCAGGATTTTGCTAACTAAATAGCAATCAAATCTTGAAGTCAGTTCCTTCGCCTTCAACGATACCTGCTTGACGAACNGTTCCGTCTGCAGCAACGAATTCCCCAGCCTTGACTTGGTTGTCATATAGGTTAACATCTTCGAATCGCTTGACTAATACTCCTTCGCCAAGAGCCATTGTCAATGTTCTAACAATCACATCTAAGGTTTGTAGAGCGCGGTCTCTGTGACTTGCATCGATTGTGTGATCGGAATATCTTGCTTCCTCAAAGATNGTTAAGAAACCGTCTAATTGTTCGCTTGGAACCATGTTGAATGCGGTTCTAACGGCTGCTTCGAATTCACGAGTGGTTTCGTAAACCTTCTTCATAAAGCCATACTTACGGAAATGTCTGACCAAGTTCTTGTAACAATCAAAGATNGCAGCAATGAATTCATTGCTTGCTTCCAATTGTAGCATTGTATCGGTCAAGATTCCTCTGAGGGCTTGGACTTGTCTTCTAGCTTGGGCTCTTTGATAATACAATGCTCCACCAATAACTAGTGCCATGAGCAATATTACCANTGCCATGGTATTTCCAGGGGTAAAGAAGCCTGCACTCGATGATAGAGAAACCGGTTCACTCCATTGGATTTCATGAGTGATATTATCGTCAGAAGGTGCAAAGAAAGTAGACCCGGGGTAGTAAGCGATAATACGCCATCTTCCGTCNCANTCCTTTCCACCGCAACTTCTTCCATCAAATGACCATTCGAAACCAGCAACTCCTTGCTCATTAGTCTTGGATTTATTTTCTCCATCCGTGACCCAACTTCCGTTACTAAAGTACTGACGTAGGAAAATAATCTCTTCGTTTTCTACTGCAAGGTCTAGTCTGTCTCTTAGAAGAGCAACTTCGCCAATTACTACATCGCCTTCAAACAATCCATTGTCACCAATGTAACTCCAAGTTTGTTTAACTTGAAGGTCAACTCTAGAACGAACTAGGATATTGACGTCTGTAAATGAGCCATTTAATGCACTTGAAGCATCTTTGTCACAACCACCTGGTACATTTGCATCTGGTTCAAAAGCAACACGTAATGTTCTGTAACCCTCGGTCTTTCCGCCTGTTGTTTCAACGCCTTTCAAAGTAGGATTCTGAAGTGGATCTCCACTAAACCACTCGATAGAACCGTCTACATTGCTGGTTCTGATAGTAGCAATAGGNCTAACATTGNATTCAGGATCTAGGTAGATNTTTAGACACTTTCCTCCAACCCATTGACCGTTAGTCTGTGTTAAACGAGCATCGATGTGGAATGATTCCTTCAAGAAAAGACGGTAATATTCAGTTCCATTAGGAGCCACATACTTGTCTTCTGTCGATTTGAATGGCCCTACTTCAGTAATTGCAATTGTCGAATTAGAAAATACTTCGAATTCGGTTTGCAATGTCTTGTTAGAGTACCTATATCTATCGTTATTCTCATTATCCCAAGCAGAATAAGTTACTGTTACCCTAGCTTTACCGGCTATAACACCTGATAATTCACAATCGATTGCGAAATAACCGTTAATGTCTGTATAACCTTCTTGACAACCTTGAACTCCAGAATCGCCGTTAACCATTTCATATTGAACTCTAACCTTTCTGTTAGATAGATTGGTTCCAAGTTCATCTTGTAATTGTCCAGTAACTTCCATATCTTTTTCTTCTACTTGCCCATTTAGAGGATTTACTTCGCTAGTATACACAATTTGGTCATCCACAATCAAGTTTGTTCTGCCAATTAAAGAGAAACCATTAGCGTTATTGGTCATCAAAACACGATATTGTTCACTATTTGGAATCGAAGAACAAGGGTCCCATGAACCGCCTAATGTACGGATATTGATATTCGGATTTAGCAATGCGCATCCTTCGTTAGGAAGATTTTCTTCAAATCTTAAGATTACGTTAACTGGGCCAAAACCATCAGGCAGGAATCCTGCAGGGTCGTTTCTGAGTAAACTTGGGTTTAAAGGACTAATATTTGCCTTTAGACACCCAATACTTTCTTCTCTACTTAATCCATTCTTATCGGTATCTCTATCGGCAAACCCATCATCATTGCCATCATAGTAGCACAGATGAGAGTTATCTGGTTGTTGTGATGGTAGTGTTAAGAATCCTGCAGATGGTTCGATTGTTGCTACAACCTGTCTATAGGCGACCCCGTTGAAATCTGTACCTTCGAATATGACGTCAACCAATCCGCCATTAGGACTACTGGCTCCATTCAGATTAGTTGGAGTTGTTCCACTCGCTGCATCATCGGTAATAAGAGCAGTAAAGTCCCAATTATCACCTGATTGCCGTATATTATCACTAGTCGTAGTTACGGTAATATTGGTTCGCGAGATAACCCAAATAGATTGGCTCGCTGAACTACTCTTCAAATTCGAAGAACCTGGATATTCAAACTCCAGCGTGAAGTTTCCTAATGCATCAGAACCATTGATCTCGAATGGGATTTCAAAGAATCCTCTGTCATCGGTATAATTAATTCCGGTTCTACCATCAAAAGACCAAGTATAGTTTACTGGCGCATTGGCAACTGCTTGGTTAGCATTATCCAGTAATTTCGCTTGAACAAGATTTGTTGTATTTCGGTATAATCTTGGAATTGAAGTCATTTCGAATTGCGTTGTTCCAATAACTGAGACGTTGATGTATGCCCCAGTTGGTGACAAAGTACTGGTGTTTCCAGTGAAGTAGTAAGCTGAACTTGTGAAGTCGACTCTCATTCCATAGTTCTTAGCAGGGAATTCCGAAGGTACCCATGTGAAGTTGTAATCATAAACTGCATCACAAGTGGAACATGCCTTCTTTGGAGGGGCTGTGAATTGTGTCTCACCCGAACCAACGAATTGTTTGTTACCATCAATATCTACCTGAAGAGCGATAGGGTCTGCATCCCAAGGTTCATTTGTTCTATTGGTCACTGTACCGGTCATTCGTAATGTTTCTCCAGTATTCATTTCAGGAACTATCTCACACCTTGTTTCGCTATCCGAATCGAAAGGATCAACTTTACCACATGGCGGGAGATTTGTTTCTCCACCATTTACAATCGTAATCACCCAGTCGTCTCCACTGGTTGAGATAAATGGCCTTAGTTTGGCGGCTTCACCAGAAAGACTTGCTAAATTTCCATCCCAGTTTGTTGGGTATGGTTTTGCGGCTGAAACTGTGTTGAAGTTCAATCCGGCATTAGTCAATGCTTGGGAATGGAATAAAGTTGCCCAATTACCAAAGAAACCATTGTTATTATTGATGGTTGAATCCCAATAATAAACAGGGTTTGTACCTGGTACAATCATCGAACCATAGATATTCATTCTATGCATTACTCTCACGCTCTCTGGTTCTGTGTCATCACCATGCATGTAAGGGAATGGCCATTCTGAAGCAATTTCTGGCCTTACGCTACCAATCACTTGGTAATCTCCTGCGGGCAGAGTTGTGTTAGAATAAAGACTTGTGAAATTACCCGTTATCGGTTCACCAGTATTAGCGTCGGTAACAATAACGTGCTTTTTATTCAAGTCGTCCCAAATGATTTCCTCATATCCTCCAGGCAACTGGCCAACGCCATTGTCCAGACTTGCATTTCTACGAATTTGTTTCCAAGTTCCATTTATTCCTATATCTTGAACAAAGGTGACTGAAGCAAATCCTCTATTATCGGTTCTGTATCCATTTCCGTCTAATCCGGTAAAATTAGTTGGGGTAGAGATATTGCCGAAAGGTCCGCCTCTTACAGTAAAGGTAATTGGAATGTAATTGATAAGTTTCGTGTAGTCTCCTCTTTGTGTATCTGCTGTGTAGTGGGCCCAAAAGTCAATCTTGAATGGTTGTTCACTACTCTTGAAAGCACCCATAGGTGCAATGTTGGCAGTCAAATTAGCCTCGGCGCCAACCAAGTATTCTTGAGAGCGATTACCATTGAAAGCGAATAATTCTGTNACTTCTGCATANACCTTGTANGTAGTACTGTCTCCAACTGTCAACATCTCTGGATAGATATACTGATTATAGCTAAAGTTTCCAAAGTTATTGGTTGGGACATATATCGATTCTATTGCCGTAGTACCATTGTTAGCCCATTCAATNTTTATCTGAATTGGAACATTTGGTGCTGGCTCATAAGCCAAAGTAACTGGATTGACCCAATCGACGTGNCCAGTGAATCTTTGAGGGGTTTGAGCATCTATCCAAAGTGTACTTGGAGCATCTAAGGTAATGAATGTAGGAGCTTTATCATCTTCATCTAAAACACAGTCATTGTCAAAGTCCCAATCGCTTGAAGGAGCCCCATTATAACATGGGAAAGCGATCTCGTTCTCTTCAAGATGGTCGAAGTCTGTATCTTCTAGCGTATCGTTGTCGTCATCTGTATCAATTGCATCTGGTCCGACTGAATTATCGGATGGATTCGCTAATGCTTCACCGTCTCCGAAATCGTCGTGGTCCCAAGGATTGGTTGAATTTCGGTTGAATCTGATTGGCCAAACTAGAATTTCGTCTATGTCTTCCATTCCNTCTTGGTCNTCGTCTTTATCGATGTCATCTCTAAGACCATCATTATCGTGGTCGAATGCTGATGTTAGGCCTGTATTATTGATTTCNTAATCATTGGTTAGTCCATCTGCATCCCAATCATCATCGTTCCAATCGGTAATGTTGTCATTGTCGTGGTCCCATGTTGAGCCTTCTTCTCCAAGGAAACAACCTGGAAGTAATTCTTGGCTCCAGTCATCTATTCCGTTGTTATCGTCGTCCCAGTCTTCACCGTCAGGCACACCATCATTGTCGTTATCAACATCGTANAATTTTGGATTTTGATATCCTTGAGTCATTTCGCCTCTGTCCCAAACTGCTTGGAAGAAACCGTCATCATCTGCATCTGCATCATTGCCGTCGTCATCGTTATCTTCGCAGTTAGTTCCTGTGAAGAAAGATGCGCCCTGTGGAAGATTGATAGATGCGTCNTCATCTAAGTCATCATTTGTATCAACTTCGAAATAATCCCAAAGTCCATCGTTATCATCATCGATGTCATACCAATCATAAACGCCATCAGCGTCATCATCGATATCTATTGTATTGTTAAATCCGTCNCCATCTACGTCAGGGTCAACATCATTTTGAATAATGTCTGCTCCTAACTCATCAGGGAAATCTTGTTCTGGTCCGTTATCAGAATTCCAATTCCAGCCGGGTAATGTGAGCGTAAGGCCCATCCATACATCGTATGCATCTCTGTTATTTTGCATCTGAGTATATGTTATTCCTGCGTCGACTGTTCCGTCGTTACCATAGTCGTAATGCCAACATCCACCTTGTGCACCTGGGGTGCAACTCCAGTTATTGGAAGGTCCGCCTGCTGTAGCACCTTGGTCAAAGCCTGCATCGGGTCGTGTTGAAAACGGAAGGCCNAGTTGTGCATTTACTCCGTTAAGNGGCATCTGATATGCGAAAGCATAAACATAACCACACGAATATCCAGACTTGAAATTACCNGCAGTCCATCCACAGGTCGAGAGGTTGAATGTCCCGCCAAGTTTTGGATCGTCGATATCTAATATTCCGTCATTACCTTCATCTTGGTCCCACCAATCTGGTAAACCATCACCATCTTGGTCAATGTCTAGGCCATTTATTAGCGAGTCTCCGTCAGTATCAATGTCCCATTCATTTCCACCATTTCTTGAGGACCATCTTGAAAGTAAGAACCAGTAGAATTCTGGGACAACTCCTGGTGTTGCAGGTTGTGTACTTCCATCATATCCGTTATAATTCAACATCATATTTTGGAAGGGGTTGTGTTGGAAAACCATCTTCCAATAGTCTGAGGAGTTATCTGAATAGCCTTGTCCGTCAGCAGAGCCGTCAAGGATCCCTCCGTCAGTAACTGGGTAGTAAGGCGTGTAAAAACCATCATTTTGGTCAAAATCAACTACACCACAATTTCCATCGTCTGGGTCATATAAATCTGAAAGTCCATCATTGTCGTCGTCCCAATCAATACTATTCTCAAGACCATCNCCATCTATATCTGAATCCAAATCATTTGGCCCATCATCACGATATAGTGCACCATTGATAGCATGCAAGTCTGCATCATTATCGAAGTCGCAGTCCCAATCAATATCTAGGATATCGATAATTCCATCATTATCATCATCTATATCGTCCCAATTTAGTACTCCATCGCCGTCCCAATCATTGAATTGAGAAAAGGAGGCTCGTCTAGTAGTACACCTAGGGTCAGGGTTAGTTGGAATAGGGTTTGCTTGTGTTGGACAATTCCAAGAAGCCACATCTGTGGATGTGTCTAGAGGGAATGAATCGTTTTCATTTTGGATTTGATCGTCATCTAGGTCGTATTCAAAGTTTGACTGGTCCCCGCTAACTGCGATATCGCCGAGGTTATCGGGAGATGGTGTTCCTCCCATATCNGGGTCTAGCCAATCATATATCGCATTGTAGTTCAAATCAAATGGCCTCAGCCTATCATCATCTAAATCGCCGTCATAATCGATTTCACAATCTAAACCTGCAACGCCGTCAGTATCTCCACCTGGAGTTTGNTATGAGCCTGTATCATTCGCTCTGGTGTAATCATTCAAGCCATCGCCATTATTGTCAATAACTACACATACATCTGGAATACCATCATTATCGTCGTCTGGGTCAGACATNTCTAGAATAGAATCGTTGTCATCATCGGTATCTGAACTGTCTGGTATGCCATCATTATCATTGTCCGGATCAAGGAAATTAGGGATNCCATCACCGTCCAAATCACCGTCGATGATTTGAGTGAAGGAGGGTGTCCCTT
The DNA here is from genome assembly GCA_002172355.2 of Euryarchaeota archaeon TMED132. GTDB lineage: Archaea > Thermoplasmatota > Poseidoniia > Poseidoniales > Poseidoniaceae > MGIIa-L1. The sequence continues at coordinate 16,855 of NHGH02000010.1, read as the reverse complement.
GCGAAGTAATTGTTGCTTCTTCGAATAAAAGATAGAATCCTGAAGCGGTTGCAGTCGCCGCGTTTACTCTATTTGCCTCCCAAATAACATAGTCTACGCCACCAGAATAAACCAAGTATTCATTTGGTTGCCAAACTCTTGGAGCATCATAGAATTCTGCGTTTGCTTCCATGCTTCCTGTTAGTGATGCATCGTAAGGGTGTTCGTCTTCCACATCTGGAACGCCGTCGNNATCATCATCNTCGTCAAAGTAATCTCTAACTCCATCTCCATCAAGGTCNCATGGCCAAGANAATTGGTCTATGCGGCCGTCGTTATCATCGTCTTCATCATATCTATCTGCACCAGAACCGTCACTATCTTCNTCNGTGACNCCNTCATTGTCGTGGTCCATTGGGTTTTGGTCAGCGAGATATCCTGCACCAATAGTAGTATTAGTCCATGGATGAATAATCGAAGAATCGAGATATCTGTCTGTGCTAACATTAAGCGGGTCAAGGCCTAATGCTTCAAGAGCTGCTATATCCAAAGGACCTTCTAAAATCCCGTCATTATCGTCGTCCCAATCATCAACGTCAGGCACTCCATCATTGTCGTGGTCCAATGGGTCAGTTCCATAGCAACCATCGAATCTCTCCAATAAATCGTAAATTCCATCATTGTCATCATCTAAATCATTTAGATCGTTTATGCCATCGTTATCGTGGTCTTCCTTATTGGATTCTTCAAGGAATATCGAGTAAGTTTCGGAAAGTGCAGCAATCGCAGAAAGGTCGTTGATTATTCCAGAGGATACTCCGGAATCTGTCCACATGATGTCATGAAGCGCTGGATGAGGTTGAGGGGGTAAGTGATCGTTTATGTTCGCTAACAATCCTTGCCCTGAGGGTTGTTGGCCAAGTTCAACACCTTCTTTGTCAAGCAATTCACCTGTAGCGAAGGTGTATTTTGGGGAAGCTTCTTCGCCACCAAAATCCTGAACTAAAGATAGAGTCGTGCTTGATACCATCAAGAATACTAAAATCAGCGATAAGGTTAATTTTTGGCGGCTTCGTATTTTTTCTTCGTTAGTTATTGAAAGCATTTTAGCACCTGTCCGTCAACCAGCGACCGAAATACACTATATCAACGCGAAGGGTCTAATGGGAATTAAGGTATCAACCAAGACGATAAGTATCAATTCCGATAAGTAATAAAAAATTAAGAAAAAAAGGGGTTCCCTGGAGGGCTAACCCTCCAGAGAACCATTAACCAATACCTCGGTATTGGTGAAACGTGGCTATATCTTAATCACTGTTCCAAAGAATCGATGATTCCGTCATTGTCGTCATCATCGTCTTCGTTGTCGTCCAAAGCATCGTTGTCGTGGTCAAATTGACCAGTCAAATCATTACCGTCGTTGTTTTCGAACCAGTCTGAAAGACCGTCGTTATCATCGTCAGTATCTGCCATGTCAGTATATCCATCGTTATCGTGGTCGTAGCGGAATGTAGTAGCAAATGCACCGTCGATTTCCTCAGTATCGAGGATATCGTCGTTGTCATCATCTAGATCGATGCCATCGTTTAATCCGTCATTGTCATGGTCGCGGCTGCGGTCTTCACCAGCATCCATTACACCATTACCATTCGAATCTTCCCAATCATTTCGATTGTCGATACCGTCGTTGTCTATATCCAAATCTACAACGTCGGAAATTCCGTCATTGTCATGATCATAAATATCAGTATTAGAATTACCGTCGAGAACTTCTTGTTGGTCATCTATTCCATCACCATCATCGTCGTTATCTTCGTTATCATCTATTCCATCATTATCATGATCCATTGGGTTTTGATCAACGTCGTTAGGGATTCCATCATTATCGTTGTCGTTATCGACATCGTCAGGAATTCCGTCTCCATCATTATCATTTTCACCATTTAGATCTTGGTTATCAAGCTGTTGACCTTGTTGTTGGTCAGATTGTTGACCTTGTTGGCCTTGTTGACCATTTTGGGTTTGTCCTTGTTGTTGCTCGTTTTGACCATTTTGATTTTCACCATTTTGGTTTTGCTCGCCTTGTTGTTCTTGTTGGCCGCCTTGTTCGCCGCCTTGTTGTTGTTGACCTTGTCCATTGTCTTGTTGTTCACCTTGTTCGCCTTGACCTTGTTCGCCTTGACCTTGCTGACCTTGTTGACCTTGTTGCCCTTCTTGTCCGGATTGTCCTTGTTGGCCTTGCTCACCTTGACCTTGCTCGCCTTGACCTTGTTCTCCTTGGCCACCTTGCTCGCCTTGTCCTTGTTCGCCTTGTCCTTGTCCTTGGCCTTGTTGTTGGCCTTGTCCTTGTCCTTCGCCTTGTCCTTGACCTTGTCCTTGTCCTTGGCCTTGGCCTTGTCCTTGGCCTTGGCCTTGTCCTTGTCCTTGTCCTTGTCCTTGTCCTTGTCCTTGTCCTTGTCCTTGGCCTTGNCCTTGTCCTTGNCCTTGNCCTTGTCCTTGTCCTTGTCCTTGTCCTTGACCTTGTCCTTCACCTTGTGGGTTTTCAGTCTCTCCTCCAGCATCGGATTCTCCGCCACCGTTAGTTCCGCCATTTCCAGAGCCTTGTCCTGATTCAGTAAAATCAGGGTCATAAGCATCTGGAATACCGTCTCCATCGGAGTCTGAGTATTCGCCATCGTTAGGATCTGTAGGGTAAGAGTCGGTGTTATCCGGCTTACCATCACCATCGGTGTCGGAGTTGTTTGGATTAGTTCCTGCAGCATACTCTTGGGAGTTGGATAATCCATCTCCATCGGGGTCTGCGTTGCCATCTCCGCCATTTGTTGGGTTCAGTCCATTCGAGACTTCCCAGCCATCTGGGAGTCCGTCGCCATCGCTATCAGCATTGTTTATGTTAGTACCTTGACTTTGTTCCTCAGCATTGGTTAAACCGTCTCCGTCAAAATCGGCACCGCCATCAGACGGGTCGTTTGGGTCAGATCCAGTACCGCTAACTGCAGTAAATGCAGATATGGTAAGGAATAAAGCTAGTAGTACGCTTATCATCTTCGTTTTCATGTTTTTTCACTTTCCTATTTTGGTTTGTTTTACATAGAGAACCCGCTGTTCTCTCTTTCCAAATTCAATGCTACACGGATGTTCACTAAAAGTTGGGAAATATGCGATGCTACGCACTGTGTTTGTAGATTAGAAATAACTGTAAAATAGTTTGATATAGGCATTTCTACATTGCCTAATTGGGCTTTGGTGCCTCTTTTCACTATTTCACTATGGTTATTTGTCAAGTCCTCCAAAATCATCGCATTTCACGGGTTGTTCTTAGGGAACCCAGCGTTCCCTCTAATTTATCTAACAAACTCACACTATATGAATAACGCGATACGCTGATTATTCGGCAAACGCAATTGCGGGTAATAAAATGGACGCTTCGTGTGAAAGTACGAACCTCGCGACATAATCGGCTAAATTGGAATCTGCAAATGCGTGTAAACGCTCGGAACCGTTTCCTTTTGCATCATCGAATAATTTCAGAGTTAGGCCCTTTTCTTGGCGCGAAAGTGCTATTTTAGCAGCTCTTATTGCATTTGAGCCTTCAATTCCACCTGGACCGAGTTTATTCATTCCCAGATAGTGGACTAGTTTGCCTTGCCTTACCCCATTTTTCCCTTCAAGGGCCAACATCCCTAAAATGATGAATTGGTCTCTTTTCGCCGCATTCCAGCGATGGTAATCGCCTGAAAACTTTTCTTCAAACCTATCTATGATCTCGCTATACTGTTCTGGCAATGATGTTTTGTCTATCGGTTTTACTTTTTGTTTTGAATTGACGCGAACATTCTTTGGCATTATATCAGAAAATGGAGTCCAAAGACATTCTTTATCTAGCCACATGGTGAGTTTATCATAAAAGACTGGATCGGTTTTTCGCCAATCCCAGACGCTTCTCTTCAATAATTCAGGCGCCAGTGATGCAAAACCGTCCGGGTCTTGAACTGCTAATTCTTTGAATGCTGCCAAGTAACGTTCGACCCTTTTCTCGGTCTCTGCTTGTTCTGCCATCCAGCCGTCGTCTTTTGAAGTCATATAATATGTTTTTTTCTTGTTGGTATTTATTTGTTGCATCATTGCACACTCATTTATCATAAAAATATCACTAAGAGTTATTTTTTATTGATAGCATAGAAAGTTTAGGGTTTATGAATAATTCATGTTATAATTCCTTCATCATTGACCTATGAGGGCCTATTCCTTCAATAGAATAGGGGTCGTCGATGATTTGCCACCCTTGAGATTGGTAGAATGGTATTGCGAATTCACGCGCCTGTAGAAATCCATATTTTGCTCCAAATTCTTGCTTTGAGGTATCTTCTAAACTCGATAGGACTAGGGCTGCCAATCCTTTTCGTCTTTCATCGACGAGGGTTCCCATTTGCCTTATCTGTATCGCAGGCCTATTATTTTCCATTTTAGTAAGTGGCCCGAATCCAGGGCACTTTGTAGCATCTGGACCTGCATGGTCTGCGGCTGTACCGTCGCTATCGGCTGGTATAATATGAGCCCGCCCTACCGATAATACCTTGTTTTGTTTTTCGAAATAAGAGTGTATGGCTTTGTTGTCATCGGAAAGAATCTCAGCGCCTCTTGGGAATCCAAGTGGTTGTCTAAGGACAGAGTATCTACAATCATAATATGAAATAGGTATTATCTGTTCTGGAAGAATAGTTTTCAACATAAGTTCACCTGGTGCGCACGATGCTTGTCAACATTGCTTATTTGGCCTCTGCTAGAGTACCAATGACTTAAACAAAACCTATAATTTCAAATTTATAGTTTAAGGTCGCGTTGAAATAGAACTGGTTTATCCGACAACCTACTGCACGGATGTCAGAGCGGCTATGAGCGGGATTGCAAATCCTGAGACCTGAGTTCAAATCTCAGTCCGTGCTCCAATAAATAAGGCCATTTTAGACATATTTTACAAAGAGTTGAAATGCGGAATTGTTTTGGTCAAATTATCTCACAGAGGAGGGCCGAGTATGCCAGAAGTGAACAAGAATATCAAAGATGTTGGCACTGGCTTTGCATCATTCCTTTCCCCACCGGGACCTGAAGTTATACGTTTTACAGTAGGCCAACCAGATTTTGATACTCCCGAAGCAATAGTTCAATCAGCGAAGGACTCATTGGACAGAGGTGAAACAACATATACCAGAACTCAGGGTAGTGAGGAATTATGTTCATCTGTGTCAAATCATTTGAAAATCCATGATATCTCGATTCCGTCAGAGGATATTGTGGTCGCTCCTGGATGTAAGCAAGCAGTGCTCTATGCCATGATGGCAACACTGGACCCCGGTGATGAAGTCCTACTACTGGCGCCCGCTTGGCCTTCATATGATGGAATGTTGAAAATGATTGGCGCTGTACCTATCCACGTACCGGTAAATAGGGAAAACTATCACCCTGACTTTAAAGCCTTAGAAAAAGCAGTAACTGACAAAACAAAAGCTATTCTGGTCAATTCACCAAACAATCCTACAGGTGCAGTTTACGAGCCAAAAGAAGTTGAAATGTTGGTTGAGTTTGCCAAAAAGAATGACCTGTGGATTATTGATGATATGATATATGCTACTCTGGTTTGGGAAGATTATGGATATACCTCTCCAAGTATATTTGAAGGTGGTAAAGAGAGAACTATTACAGTTGGTGGATGGTCAAAAGGATGGGCTATGACCGGTTGGAGGCTTGGATGGATTGGTGGCCCCAGTAAAGTCATGGACGCTGTAAAGAAAGTTAATGCAAGCGCTGCAACACACGTTGCCACTTTCTTAATGCCTGCAGCGATAACCGCACTTACTTTAGAAAATGAAACTAAAGAAATGGCAGATTCGTTCCGTGAAAGAAGGGATGTGATCCACAGATTGCTTGATGCACTACCTGGGGTTTCTGTACCAAAACCGGAAGGAGCGTTCTATGCATTGTGCGATATTACTGAAACTGGTATGGATGATGTCCAGTTCGCCACCAGAGCATTGAAAGAGGCACAAGTCCAATTAATTCCTGGCTCACTTATGCAAGGTGGAGAAGGCTTGGTAAGAATATCATATGCTACTTCGATGGAAAATATCGAAGAAGGTGTCAAAAGACTTCAAACTTGGTTATCGGATTTGTAAACACTATTTGATAAATTATTACGGTAGTGTTACTTTATGTCCAGCGATGAAGTGCTATCAAATACGCTCCTTTCCTCTGATTCAATTCATATTTTTGGTAGTGGTTTGAATACTGAAAGGCCAGCAAATAAGGCGATACACGACCTAAGTGGCAAGGGCTGGAGATTGGTCCCCTTNCATCTNAANGATGCAGGNGCTACAATNTCTAATATCCCNATTCGTAAGGAAATAGATGAAGGAATCATTCCTGAAATCGTAGTTTTATTTCTTGCCCCTCAAAGAGCGCTGAATGTTGTAAAACAATTTTTATTTAGATTTCAAGCCTCTGAATTTCCGTTGGTCTGGTTTCAAAGAGGAGCCAAGAATGATGATGCTGTCTCTATGCTAGAGGAAATAGGTGCGAAATTTGTCGTGGAAGATTGTATTGTAGAATATATCAATCGTAACTCATTAGTGAAATCGTCAAAGGTTCCAACTTTACCATGGTATAGACAAACCAAAGATTTGTCGAAGGATGGTTGTTCGGTTTGGTCCGCTTTCAGTGGAACTGAGATAAACACAAATTTTGATGGTGAATTTGAATGGGTAGGGGACTTGTGGGACTTAGAAGCCTCTCAGCATATTATCCCTCGATATATCCGTTCAATGCGTAAAGAGGAAGAAACTCTTGAAGAATTAGCATTAAGATTGAGTTGAAGACACCTTGTATAGTGTGCCTCCATTGCCAAATATTGCATAATATAAATCTCCAGATGGACTGAATCTCAAGGGTAGAGGAGTTCCAAGGTCTTGAGCAAATACTGATGTTTCACTGTCCCAGCCAGAAAAATTCCCATCCGAGTCGAATAACGGCGTGAAATCAATTCTAAGCAATTGGTGACCTTGTGGGAGTAACGTATTCCATGAGCCGTAAACTGTGGCATATACGGTGTGGCCACTTCCCTCAGATAGCCCAGGCAAACTAGAGTTTTGTGGCCTGACATCAATTCCATTGACAGATGTATGTGGAGTCCAAGTTGCTACAGGGCCTTGTGTTCCGGCCGGTACTGGAGTTTCAGGTTCATCATCTGGCCAGCCATATGATTCTCCTGCAATCAATAGATTGATCTCTTCAGGAGGATGGTCGCCATCGAAATCTCTGCCATTATCGGTGAATATGTAGCCCATTGATTCCACCCATACCCCATCAAAGGAATTACGAACACCTGAGGCGATTACTCCATGTTCTCCATCGATTGGATTAACCCAAAGAAGCGCTGCGTTACGCGAATCTTCTTCTTGGCAGACGTTGCATGTGGAGCCAACATGCCAAATTAAGGTGCCATTTGGCAAAGCATTAATCGCATTGGTTTGGTGATTTCCTGTTGGAACATTGTCAANCAGTACCGTGCGATTAGTCAATTCCCAATCAACGCCTCTATCATATTTGGATAGAGTTCCAGATTCGGAGATAAATAANTGGTCAACCGTTATGTGTATTCCATGCGGATTATTNAGGCCTTCAAGTATCGTAGATTGAGAAAAGTCGTCCGATGTATTGAATAAAATAATTCTATCTCCGTCTCTATCACACATCAGCAAATTACCTGGTTCATCCCACTCCATGCATGTAGGGCCGCCTAATCCACCAACTACTTTTTCAATTTCATAGCCATCGACTAAAACCTCGTTAGAGGGAGTTGAGTATGGGTAAATCTGCCTTGCAAGTAGAAGAAATACCAAGATCAGAGCGATTGGTACAATATGGCGGCGAAGACCCATGCCGTTGTGACAAGGGCCTTCGCTATCAAATTTCGCAAAGTATTACTTCNACTATGATATCATTCATTGCGATTTCGGGCAAACAAAAGTGCCCCAGCCAAAGCGATAACTGCAGTCACTGANATAAATCCTGGAGTGTTGCTATCGGATTTGTCATCCGTGGTCTCAGTATTTGTTTCTTCAGCAACAACTCCGCCATCACCAACTATGACCTTTCCATACATTTCCGCTAAGATGTGAGGTTCACAGACATAATAAAATGTTGAATTATCTTCTGTGAATGTATGCCTAAAGTCAACAGTGGTTTGAGATGTCCCAGATGTTATTCCGCCATCAACAAATACATTTGATTTGTCTCCATCAACTTCCTTAACATTGTGAGCCATTGTTTCATCAGTCCATTGCCAACATACAGTTTCACCAACACTAATCTCTAGTACGGATGGGTTGAATGCCATTCCTGATAGTCCAATACCAACAGTGTAATCACAGGTCGGTAGGTCTGCAGGTGGCATCAAAACCTTGTCGATGACGTGAATTACACCATTTGAAGCAGGTACATCTGCAAGAATAACATTGGCTTTTTCGGCACCAACAGAGACTCCAGTTTCGCTAACTTCAACAGTAAGAGAGTCGGTGTTAGCAGCTGTAACTACATTTTCTCCATTTGCAAGGTCTGTAGACAATACTTTTCCTGCAACAACGTGGTATAGTAGAATGTCGGATAGAATTGCGATTTCTTCATCGGTATCAAAACTATCCAAGTCNATTCCTGCATCNGTAAANGCTTGGTCAGTAGGTGCAAAGACAGTGTATTGTGTATCCCCACTCAGTGTTTCGACTAAACTTGCTGCTGTTAATGCAGCCACAAGAGATTTGTGAATNGTTGTTGCCTGTGCTGTCAAAGCAATATTCACTGCTGGTGTCCACATGTAAGAGTTACACTCTAATTGAGAAATGTCCGATACTACGTGTGTAACGGTATTGTAACATCCGGTAATTGTTTGGCCGCCCATCGAGAAGTTCTCTACAAACATATGCGAATTACACTGAACTTTTGTCGCTCCTGGGATGATAGTGTGAGAGATTACATTGTAACAGATATCTCCTGGAGGTGGCATTAGAACCTTATCGATAACATGAATTACGCCATTTGAAGCGACTACATCTGCTGAGGAGACTGTTGCATCATTTACTTTGACACCATCAGAGTTTACTGTGAAAGTAACTCTATCTCCATTGATTGCTGAGGCTTGCATACCATCGGCTAGATCTGTAGAAAGAACATTGCCTGATACAACGTGATATGTTAGAATATCAACCAATGTGGCATTCTCTTCATCGGTATCGAATGTAGATAGGTCAATTCCTGCATCGGTAAATGCTTGGTCGGTTGGAGCAAATACTGTAAATGGACCTTCTCCTTGAAGCGTAGATACTAGATTGGCTTGAGTCAATGCAGATACAAGAGCAGTATGAATTCCTGTTTCTTGAGCGATTGTCGGTATATCTTGCAAATCTGCAGGTGGCATCAAAACCTTATCAATTACNTGTATTACTCCATTGGAAGACTCAACATCTGCTTGAGTTACTACTGCATCATTTACCTTTACTTCAGATGTGGAGACCGAAAATGTCAGTTTATCGCCGTTTAAAGCATCCACTTGTTGTCCATCTGATAGTGCAGAAGACATTACACTGCCTGATACAACGTGATATGTCAGGATATCAACCAATGTGGCATTCTCTTCATCGGTATCAAATGTAGACAGGTCAATTCCTGCATCGGTAAATGCTTGGTCGGTTGGAGCAAATACTGTAAATGGCCCNTCTCCTTGAAGTGTAGAGACCAAGTCTGCTTGTGTTAAAGCGGCTACGAGAGAATCGTGAACACCGGTCCCCGCTGCATTCGTCGGTATGTCGTCTGCCTTGTCGGCAGACACGTTTAGAGTAACGGTTGAAATCATAAAGCAGGCTACAATCAAACAAACTAGTTTCTGTTTCATGGGGTCATCTGTAAAAATGCCCATTATAAACCGCTGTAAATTACCACATCTAAAATGGTGAACGGTATTCGCTAACATCCTCTGCAATTCTGAGAAGTTGGTTATATTTTGCCACTCTATCTGAACGCGCCGGAGCACCTGTCTTGATTTGCCCCGCTCTTGTTCCTACTGCTAGGTCAGCAATTGTTACATCTTCTGTTTCACCGCTTCTATGGGAAATTACATTGTTGAACCCATTTGATGAAGCAAGGTCCATCGCTTCAAGGGTTTCAGTAACCGTCCCGACTTGATTTACTTTAACCAACATAGCATTTGCAGCACCTATTTCTATTCCTTGCGCCAAACGCTCTGATTGTGTAACAAATAAGTCATCTCCAACTGTTTGCACCCTATGGCCATCTCTCTTGGTAAAGTTAGACCAACCTCGCCAATCGTCTTCACCAAATCCATCTTCAATCGAAAGAATAGGATAATCATCCAGCCATCCAGAATACAAGTCTGCTAATTCTTCACTTGAAAGTACTTTGCCGTCCATATGATAACCATCATCATGGTGGAATTCTGTTGCTGCCACATCTAATGCAATTCCCATTTGTTCTGTGGAATAACCAGCTCCTTCTATTGCTCTAACCATGTATTTCAATCCCTCTTCATTGGCTGGGAGGTTTGGTGCAAAGCCACCCTCATCACCAACTCCTCCTAACAATCCATCAGCCTTTAGCTCTCTTTTTAGAGAATGATAGGTTTCAACGCCTGCCCTAAGTCCTTCTTGAAATGTATCAAAACCATGTGGCATAACCATGAATTCTTGGACATCAACATTGCTTGCTGCATGTGCGCCGCCATTAAGAATATTCAACATTGGAACTGGCATTAAGCCTCCAGCCACGCCCCCGATATACTTCCAAAGAGGTAATTCGTGGACCGCTGCACCAGAATGAAGACAGGCTAAAGACGCCCCGAGCATTGCATTTGCGCCGAGTGATGATTTGTTTTGAGTCCCATCGAGTTCAATCATAACTTCATCAATGATTTTCTGCTCATCGACCGGCAAACCAACCAATGCCTCTTCTATTCTTTGAGAGACATTATCTACGGCTTGATCAACTCCTTTGCCTAAATATCTAGATTTGTCCCCATCACGCATTTCTATTGCTTCATAAGCGCCGGTTGAAGCGCCTGAAGGAACAGCGGCCCTGCCCATTAGAACTCCATCAACATAACAGTCGACTTCCACTGTTGGATTGCCTCGGCTATCAAGAATCATTCGTGCATTTAATCCTGAAATATGGCCCGCCATGTGTTTCCCTGTAACGAGCCAATGTATGTCGCCCTTTGAATAAAACGGCGGAAAAATATTATTTTAGGCAGTTTTTTAATTTACTTGTTTCCCGCTTTTCGGTCAAAAAATGTTTTTCATTGTACATTAACTACTTAAACAGGGCAATAATTGCAGTTTTATGAAGTTTAATAAACTAGTAGACAAAGGGTCGCACATGCCACGCATTGCAGAAATTGATAGAGCGATACTTGCCCACCTAAGAAAAAACGGAAGAATGTCATATGTCGAATTAGCTAGAGATATTAGTGCTTCAGAAAGAACGATTAGAACTCACATCAAAAAAATGGAAGAAGAGGGAGTTATTCGTGGATACACAATCAGAGAAGGCGGAGTTGGATTAACTGCGCTTGTCAGGATCAAGGTACTACCTGGTGCAGAGATTGGTTCCTTTGCTTCTGAAGTTACTGGTTGGGATGGAATTGAAATTATTTACGAGGTTTCAGGAGAAGCGGACCTGGTTGCTCTTGTACACGTAGATGATACAATGGCACTTCGTGCTCTTCTAGATAAAATGTGGATGGCTGCTCCTAATGAGATAGGTTCGACAACTACTGAACTTGTACTGGAACAGTATTGATTATGACCATTTATCGTCTTCTTCGGTGTCGTTTCTATTGACTCGAATGAAAGCAACGATCAGCAAGAAAACAACAGCAAGAACAGCGATTTGAATTGTAGATGAGGACATCTTTGATGAGGCCTCATCATCGTCGTCATTACTGTCTGGAGTTGTGGTATCACCGTTGTCATTACCAGTATTACCATTATCAGCAGTTGCGCCTACATCAACAGTAAACTCAATTGTTGAACTATTCGAATTATCCGAAGCATCAGCACTAGTCACTACCAAAGTATAGTCGCCGTCTGAAAGAATCGTAGTAATATGTTCGTGATTTTTCTTGGTAGCAAATTCATCAGTATGGATTACTGTACCATCAAGACTGATTGATTCTGTTGCACTCTCTGAGGTATACCATGAGATTCTTGCTCGCCCATCTTCTAGCACCTCAACTGCTAAATTGAGCATTTCTGGTGCAACTTCATCGACTACTGTTGAAGTTGTGAAGTTAACCATTTCAGAGGTTATTTCCCCTATTGAAACAATACATTCATACTCAATTCCCGAGGCCAAACCTATTGCAGTAACCGTATTGGTTAACTCTTCACTGCTCCATGATTGATTGATTGCAAGTGTTGTTTGACCAGCCTCATTACAGGTTAAATCACCAGATGCTGCTTGGGTTGTAGACCATTCTAGGATTGCTGAATCGGCAGTACTACTAACGAACTTGAAACCGTAAATTTGCTGAGCGATTTCTGGCATTTCAAAGCCAGTTAATTGAGCATAAGTATGGCCTTGAACGTCATAAGAAGACAACATTGCTTGCTGTCCTTGACCGTCAAGAATAACATCGATGATGTTTGGATCATAATCAATTCCATCATCTGTAGCAGGGTCTGCTCCACCGCCAAGTCTCCAAGTCTTAGCTGTCGCATCGACATCACGCCACTTACCAGTTCCAAATCCATCTTGGCTACCGATTACTATGATGTAGCGATAATTGGAAACCTCACTACCGATGACATCTTTACTTACGGTAAACGTGATTGTTTTTGCATCAACATCTCCTGAAACATCTATGCCTCTTGCAGAGGTACTACCGGTTTCTGCTTGAACCGCTTGGACTGCTCCTGGCTCGCCAGTTCCACTGATGGCAACTTCCCATGCCCAGTCAGGATGAACTTCAGCATTGGCTCCAGTTAGCATTTCTACCTCGCCATAGGAAGTGTCGCCTTGGTCGACATAAATCTGGACAATTTGGTGGCTAAACCCATTGGCTAGCCCCCAAATGTCAGTCATATCGTCCATTTCGATAATGAATTGTGCGTTCCAAGCACTTTGTCGTACTGTTACTTTCTTTGCGTCCCATAGGCCGCTGCCACTATCTGTAGCGAAATCACTAGCNAGTGGATAAGTATAGTCTCCNTCACCATTCTCATCGCCAACTGCATCGTCTAATTCNAGTAAAGTTACCCACTCTTCTAANTCTGGAAGTATGAGTTCTGCTGGGGCTGGTGGCGCTATTTCCATATCTTCNCCATCTCCGTAAGCTAGTGAATCGGCCCATGAAGAGACTACCTTAATTCTGGTTGTATATCTAGGGGCTAAGCCGATTTCTGCCCATGGAATCATGAACTCATAGACATCATCAACTGCACAGGCNCCNAAAGAAGAGGTACTNGTTAGNACCCATTGNTCATTTTCTCCAGTCTTACCTTTGGCAGTAAATAAATTCCACTTAGCACGGCCATCTTCTCTAACTGAATCAAAGTCGATAGCGACCATGTATTTGGCTGGGAATCCTAGAATTTGATTGCCGTAATAGGTGCGGAAATTNGTTTCAACCTCATTGAAATTTACTGCATTAGGTTGCATGAAATATATTGCAAGGTCGGGCTGGTCAAACTCAGAATCACGCGAAATATCGGCCAATTCATCTGCAGTTACAGAATCAATTCTCATGAACACATTGCTTGAATCATATCCGACGTGNAAATTTTCAATGTCAAAATCTCCACCATCTACAGACGCATCATATTTCGCTGCCCCGTCCCATTCNCCNGGCAAAGCAATTCCATCTATCATCGGTTCAATTATGCCACCATATGGCACGATTGGAGTTGCTGCCCCTGTCCACAGATCTTGAAGATAAGGTGGTAAATCTAGATTGATTGCACGATAAATATTTGATAGATGAACCTTGAATAATACGTCCCAATTCTCATCATAACCGCTATCTTGGTCTAAGCCATACCACCAGAACCAATCACTACCCTCAGCGATATAGAGAGATTCCCATGCATTTGACAATCCTGGGTGGGTTGGATTATCTTCTTCAAACGCCACTAGTGATTGACGAGCCTCAACTAAACGTTGCCAACCAAGACTTTCTTCAGGCTCACCGGCCCATGTTCGCAANGTTCCATCAATCCAAGAACCCGTTCCAATGGTTTGAATTTCAGGCAAATCCGGCTCTGTTGCTAANAATTCGCTAGGAGTTGTAGTGATAATTGTTGGGTGTTCTGCAAGGCGTGAATACCATTCATGCATGAATGGCCTAGCATTATCTTGGTGTTGGAATTCTGACATAAACATCCAGTTCTCTCCATCGAGTGCAACTGTAAGTAGNTGCTCTGATGGGTCTTCGCCGGCATCGAGTAACTCTTGNCTAATATTGTCAAGATAAGCGATAAAGTCTGAAACTGCGGCTTCGGGAGTCATTGTTCCGTATTGGAAAGCAATTCTATCTGAAATTACTCTGTCTCTAAACACTGTTGCTACTTCTCCGCCATCATTACCAGTGACAATCCAGGGAGTGGCTAAGTTGCTAGCAACATCAACATCGATGAAATTTCCATTAACATCCGTTGACTTCATCAAAATTTCTTCATCGGTTACCATCCATTCAATTCCTACATCTGAAACTGGCTCAACCATATCNGGAGATACCGCTTCTTCGCTAGGCCACATTCCTGTTGGGCGGAATCCCAATTTAGATTCAAACAAGTCCATTCCTGTAATCAAATGATTTTGCACATCTTCTGGCCATGAGTCTTTATTGACGCGNATACCATCTTCCATTGTCCAACCATCCATCATCAAAAGTGGCATGATTGGATGATAGTATGGAGTGGTGGTTAGTTCAATCTGTCCTTGTGCAGCCAATTCGCTATACATTGGAAGGACATTTGCCATATGCTCGTGTTGCTTATCGATTACATACATCAAATCTGAATGAGTATATTGTCCGGCTTGCATGAATAAATCGATCAAGCCTTGGTCTTGGTGACTGAGATTATATTCACCAAGAACATAATCAGGAGAGAATTGATACAGGTACCATAAAACTTGCAAATCAAGATAATCTTGTTCTGAAAGTAGCGTATCACTCATGATTGTTGCTGGCTTAAGATTGTGAAGAGTCATGTCATAGAGTTCTGAATACCTACTACTGGAAGGGTATAACCATGATTGGATGTGGCCTGTTTCTGATACATTGTATATCCAGCCACTATTCCAGAATGATTGGAATTGCATTGTGTGTAATTCAAGAGCTGTGGCATTAGGATAGCCTCCTTCAGGCCAAGGTCGCTTAGCCATATCAGTGTGGTCATCAAGTGGTTCATTCTCATAATAGTCAACCAATTGTTCGATAAATGATGGAACAAGGTTGTAGGTGACTTTTGCACCGGTCTGGGCTAAAATTCCTGGTGAATCAACATACTCAGTCATAGCGTGAACTCTTACCCAAGGCATTTCGTAAGTATTGGTTAGTTTATTCTTGTAATATGGTTGATGTTGATGAAAAATAATCGCTAAATTAAGCGCATCGTCGACTTTAGTAATGCTTTCAGCCTCAACAACCGGTAATGAGTTTGGTGAGGTTGCATTATTTACATTATCGATATGATAGGAATAAGTGAAGGTTTCTTGTCCATTTGAACTGGCTGGATTTTCGCTAGGAAATGATGTCCAAACATGGCCTTCGTCTTGCCATTGTGCATAAACCATGAATTGCAGGGTTGTAGGGGCGCCTAATGCTGACCAAGGGATTGCCATTTCTGTGACTGTATTATCAGCCCAGCCAACATATATGTCACCAGAAGATAAGTTACCTTGGTCTGCCCATGATGTTCCATCATGAGAGAAATATTGGTTATATGATGAGTCCTCAAGAGCAAAACCATAGTCGGCAGCAAATGGTAGTGTATGAGCAAAGTTCCAATCTTTACTTAGAACCGAGCCCCCTTCACTGGTGTTAAAATAAACAAATAGGTCTGCTCCTTCAGATAATGATGCCCAATCTGTACCTATCCATGCAACATAAAAATTAGTTGCATCCCACGTAACATGCAAAGAAATGCCGTTACTATCGGTTCCTAATTCGCTGTCCGTAGACCACTCTGAAACATCTCCATCTACAGTCATGGTTTCAGGAGTGGTAGCAGAAACAAAACCCATGAATGCTTGTAAGCAAAATAGTAGAACCATGAAACTAGCAGTCGCTCTCATTGACTTAGGCTGAATGTGATAACTTGAAAGGGTTTATTGTCGACCGTTTATCCATGGGGAGAGATATTGGTATTCTTTGCCACCTAACCTCTTTACCAAATGGAAAAATTTCGGACAGTCACAAATTCCTAGAGTTTTTAGAGAAAAATGGATATTCAAAATGGCAATTTTTACCATTGACTCCGCCGGATAAACATAGTTCGCCATATGCTTCTCCTTCGGCTTTTGCTGGCCATTATGGAATTTGTTCGACAAGTGAAGTCGGAGACTTATCAGAAGAATCTTACTGGTTAGATGATTGGGCACTTTTTACAACTATAGAACAACATTATCCTGAGAAAAATTGGACACAATGGCCCGAAGAATTACGCGATCGGGATCCTGTTGCTTTAGCCAAGTGGCGGGAAAAAATAGACCCTGAAATTATTAGACAAGGTATTTTTCAACATGAATGGTTAGAAATGAAAAATATATCCAACCGGATGGGTATTGAGTTAATTGGAGATTTGCCCATATTTAT
>NHGH02000033.1 GCA_002172355.2 Euryarchaeota archaeon TMED132 | reverse complement strand
GAAAAGCCCAAGTTGCTACGTTGGGCCTGTAGCTCAGTCAGGTAGAGCATCCGGCTTTTAACCGGACGGTCGCGGGTTCGAACCCCGTCAGGCCCGCTTGACACGCTTCCGGTCTAACGAGTTGAGGGTATTTGAGGGGTCAAAAATGGTAGTGAAAAGTGCAACAAAAAAACGGTTAATGGAACTCGGAGTATCTGAAGAATTCGCCCATAAATTGGCGACGGACAGAAACATGACCGATATCAAATCTCTTTCTCATGATGAAATAGCATCAACACTTGGAATTTCTAAGGATTCAGAATCTTTCACAAATGTTATGGCAGTAATTGCCGAACAAGGTTCTCGAAGAAGAGCCCAAAAGAAGAGTAAGAAAATCACTATTCGTTCTAGGGCAATAGATGACTTCGATAGACCTGAAATTAATATTCGTTTTAATGCACTTAACCACGTTCTTGTCCCTCATCAAGAACTAGTTGGTGATGCAAATATCTCCGAGCAGGAACAATTCGATATCGAACAAGCAGAATTAGCTCCTTGGGAAATGGTTCAGATGGACGAAGACACTGGCGAGCCCAGGCTTGCAAAAGAATGGCTTCCAAAGATACTAATCACAGATCCTGTAGTTCAAGTTCTAAAAGAACAAGCAGAGACAATTGACAATGCTAAACTTGCAGCAGACCCAGAACACAAGCCTTTGGCCGCTGGATGGATTGCAGACAGAGTAGTCAAGGTAATAAGAAATTCACCATCTGCAGGTAAGACAATTGCTTACAGACTGATAGTAGAGGGTAACTGAGGAGGTAATTAGTATGCAAGAAATAATTCAATCATTTTTTAGAGAAAGAAGTTTAGTTAATCACCAAATAGCATCATATGACGACTGTATTCCTGCAGGAGACAATGCAATTTCTCGTATGGAGAAAATAATCAGAAACATCCGTGTTGGTACAGATGAAGAAATTTCTGATGACAAGGGCGGTTTCATCAAACTTGACGTAGTCGACCAAGATATAGTAATTAGACTAAAAAATATTCAACTTGGAGAACCTACAATAAGAGAAGCAAATGGTTCCGAGCATCCTTCAAGTCCTATGGAATGTAGGTTGAGGAAACTTACTTACATGTCCCCAGTAACAATTGATTTTCAAATAGAGAGAAACGGCGTACCTTCTCCTAAGGAAGAAGCAGTTCAAGTTGGAAGCCTTCCAATTATGGTTCGTTCCAAGAGATGTAACCTACATCCTGGGCACATTGCAGGAGATCGCCATCTTTACCCTACCACTTCTGCTGAAGATTCAGAGATGTGGAATACCCTACTAAGAACGAAAGGAGAAGACCCTCTAGACCCTGGAGGCTACTTCATCATTAACGGTACAGAAAGAGTACTAATCTCTACCGAAGACCTAGCGCCTAACCGTGTNACTGTTGAAATTAACAAGCGATACGCAAAGCGAACCGAAGTTGCAAAGATTTTCTCCCAGAAAGACGGTATGAGAAAGCCTCTAACAGTTGAAAAGAGAAGAGATGGAATGTTGATGGTTAAAATCAGTACAGCAGGAACTACCCCTATCCCTGTTGTTCTATTGATGAGAGCTCTTGGAACAGATAACGACCAAGAAATTTTCACTTCCATTGCAGGACCTACTGAAACTTTCAAGTATATCGTTGCAAATATCAACGAAGTAAACGACAATGAAGAGTACACTGTACAAAATGTCCTTGAAGCACACGAGTGGTTGCAAAAGAAATTCGCTGCTGGTCAACAGAGAGAATACCGTGAAGCAAGAGTAAACCAACTTTTGGATAGAGAATTGCTTCCTCACTTGGGAGACCAATCCACTGATAGAAAGAAGAAGGCTATTTTCCTTGGCCGTATTGTTCGCCAAGTTCTTGAAATGGCTATGCACTCCAAAGAACCAAACGATAAAGACCACTATGCTAACAAGAGAGTTAGACTTGCTGGAGACCTTATTGAAGACCTTTTCCGTGTTTCCTCTGGGCAACTTGCTAGAGATTTGAAGTACCAACTCGAAAGACACCACAACAGAAAGCGTGAACTAAGAATTACTTCTTGTCTAAGACCTGATGTATTAACTTCAAAGATTATGCACGCTCTAGCTACAGGAAACTGGGTTGGTGGNCGTTCTGGTGTAAGTCAACTATTGGATAGAACAACATACTTAGCGGCTCTTTCTCATATGAGAAGAGTTACATCACCGTTGGTTAGAAGCCAACCTCACTTCGAAGCAAGAGATTTGCACCCAACACACTGGGGTAGACTCTGCCCTAACGAAACACCTGAAGGNCAGAACTGTGGTCTNGTAAAGAATGCAGCACAAATGATCGACGTTTCAGAACATATCAGCGAACAAGATGTCAGAAATCAATTAGATGAGTTAGACGTTTACCAACCTGATGACTGGACAGATGGAGACAGAATTCACGTAAATGGTGACATCTACGGAATTCACAAGAGAGGTGCAAACCTAGTTCGACACTTCAAGTCTGCTCGTCGTCGTGGAACTATCCCTGCAGAAGTATCGATAAGATACGATGTAGAGAACCGTGATATTTTCATCAATACCGATAAAGGCCGTATCCTAAGACCTCTACTAATTCTCTATGATGGGGCTCCACGTTTGACAAGTTCTCACCTCGAAGCATTAACTTCCGGTGAAATGACATTCAAGCACTTGGTTGATACAGGTGTTGTCGAATGGGTTGACGCTGAAGAAGAAGAAGATTTGTACATCGCTGCAAAGCCTTTCGTTCTACCTGAAGTAGTTCAAGGCAGTGGAAAGTTTGCCGGAAGGCCAATTTCCAATGAAAACATCGAATGGGAAAACCTTGGTGAGCCTGGTGCAACTTCTGCTAAGATCAAAGCAAAGGTTAGAATGCCGAATAATGATTGGGAAATTGCAAAGTTTTCACTTCCTCTATTGTACTCTGATGAACACACACACTGTGAAATTGACCCACAACTTGTACTAGGTGTATGTGCTTCATTGATTCCTTATCCAGAACACAACTCTACTCCTCGTGTTACTGGTGGAACTGCAATGGTCAAGCAATCTCTTGGTCTACCAAGTTCAAACTACAGACTGCGTCCTGATACACGTGCACACATTTTGCACTATCCGCAACGCTCTATCACTAAAACACGTGCAATGGAGACAACAAACTTCGATGAAAGACCTGGNGGTCAAAACTTCATCGTTGCAATTATGTCTCTTCACGGATACAACATGCAAGACGCTGTAATTATGAACAGAGGTTCAATCGATCTAGGACTTGCTCGTTCTACTTTCAACAGAACTTACAACGCCGAAAGAAGAAGATTCCCTGGCGGTCAAGTTGAAGAAATCGAAAAGCCTGGTTCCTCCCTNCAAGAAGTTAAGGGATTGAAGCCTGATGAAGCATATTTCCATCTTGAAGCTGATGGATTGCCTTTGCCTGAAACATATTTAGAAGGTGGAGATGTTCTTGTCGGTAAGACAAGTCCTCCAAGATTCTTGGAAGAAACATCTGGAAGTGCTTTCCTAATGGCTCAAGAAAGAAGAGAATCATCAATGCTTGTAAGGCATGGTGAGAAAGGTTGGGTTGACAATGTATATGTTACNGAGTCACTAGATTCCGGNCGTNTGGTTAGAGTTATGGTTAGAAGCCACAAGGTTCCTGAAGTTGGAGATAAATTCGCTTCAAGACACGGACAAAAAGGTGTTATTGGAAGATTAGTCGAACCAGAAGATATGCCTTTCACACCAGATGGTGTAGTTCCTGATTTGATTATTAACCCTCACGCTATTCCTTCACGTATGACAGTTGCTCACGTNTTGGAAATGATTGGTGGTAAAGTTGGTTCTCTAGAAGGTAGAAGAATCGATGGAACAGCATTCAGAGGAGAAAAAGAGGTAAGTCTTCGTGACGGACTAATTCGTAACGGTCTTGCACACTCCGGCCGTGAAATGATGATTAATGGTGAAACTGGAGAAGCATATCCTGCTGATATTTTCGTTGGATGTATCTACTATCAGAGACTACATCACCTTGTCAGTTCAAAGATTCACGCTCGTTCTCGTGGNCGTGTACAAATTCTAACACGTCAACCAACAGAAGGTCGTGCCCGACAAGGAGGTCTAAGATTTGGTGAGATGGAACGTGACTGTCTAATTGCTCACGGTGCATCNATGGTCATCAAAGATAGACTACTGGATGAATCTGATGGAATAGACATGTATGTTTGTGCTCAATCCGGTCACCTTGCATGGTATGATCCAAAACGTAGAACTTATGTCAGCCCAATACATGGTGATGGGGCTGAAGTTTACAAGGTACAAACTTCTTACGCCTTCAAACTACTTCTCGATGAAATGAAGAGTTTAGGTGTTGCAATGAGATTAGAAATGGAGGACCGAAGATGAGCCGAAATACAACTATGATTCCTAAGCGAATATCCAGTATTCGTTTTGGATTGATGGACCCAACTGAGATTAGAAAGATGTCCGCGGTAGAAGTAAAGACTGCAGACACTTACAAAGATGATGGACGTGCTTACAGTCAAGGTCTAATGGATATGCACATGGGTGTTATTGAACCAGGACTTGTTTGTCCTACTGACAACTGTAAGTATGACGAATCACCTGGTCACTTTGGACACATCCAAATGGAACTTCCTGTAATTCACATCGGTTTTGTAAATCTGATTAAAACTGCATTGAAAGCTACTTGTAACACATGTAGCAAAATTCTACTGCACGATGAGCCAGAAACACACCCTAACAACCCAGAACTAAGTGAACAAGATTACTACAACCGTAGAGTTAGAGATATCATGCTAAAGCACGGTGTCGGTTCTACTGAATTCTCTAAGATGATTAAGGAAATCGAAAAGGTAACCTCAGGAACAAAGAGAAAGGTCTGTATGCATTGTGGAGCAGCTCAAGGTAAGATTACTCTTGACAAGCCAACTACTTTCAAAGAGAAGTTGGAAACACAAGGTACCGGAAAGGAAACTGAAAGAAAACTAAATCCTAGAGATGTCAGAGAATGGCTAAGCAGTATTCCTGCTGAACACCTAATCTTCATCGGTATGGATAAGCAGAACAGACCTGAATGGACAGTTCTACAAGTTCTACCAGTCCCTCCAATCACTGTTAGGCCGTCGATTACTCTTGACAGCGGAGACCGTTCGGAAGACGATTTGACCCACAAANTGGTCGACGTTTTGAGAATTAATCAAAGACTAAGAGAGAACAGAGACTCTGGTGCTCCTCAACTTATTGTAGAAGACCTTTGGGAACTTCTTCAATATCACGTTACTACTTACTTTGACAACCAAACCTCTGGAATTCCTCCTGCTCGACATCGTTCAGGAAGAACCTTGAAGACTCTTACTCAGAGATTGAAAGGTAAGGAAGGTCGATTTAGAAGTAACCTATCTGGTAAGCGTGTTAACTTCTGTGCTCGTTCTGTAATTTCGCCTGACCCATATCTTGGAGTCAATGAAGTTGGAGTACCAAAGAAGATNGCTCGTGAGTTGACAGTNCCTATTCGTGTAACACTAAGAAACCGTGAACAAATGCGTCAAATGATTCTTCGTGGTCCTGATGTTCACCCTGGTGTAAACTANATTATTCGTGGCGACAANAGAAGAGTTAGAATTAATTCAAGAAGCCGACTTATCAATGCTGGATTTAGATGCCACAACCCTGAATGTTCGGAAGAGACCACTATGCGTCCTGACCTTCATGAAGTTCTACCGGCGCCTAATTTCCTTCCTGGTTTAGTTATCAGAAAAGAGATNAGTCGTTCTATGATTACCAANATGGAAGTTGAAAATTATGTTGTTGATGATGCTTCAACTATTGCTAACCTAAAAGGTGAAGATATAGATGGCCATTCCTTAGAAAAAGATGACCCAAGAGCTATTCTTCACAATAGATGGATGTGGGATTTAGAACAACAAGATAAGCAACACCCTGAACCTTTCCCGGAATCTTTGGAAGTAGTTTGCCCTCACTGTGGTAGCCCTGCAGATGAATGGGGAGACAGAACAAATACTGAGGATAGACTTTCAACTCTNGATAGAGATGGAAATCCAAAGCCAGGTATGGTTGTTGAAAGACACTTGATAGATGGCGATGTTGCAATTTTCAACAGACAACCTTCTCTTCACAGAATGTCTATGATGGTTCACGAAGTTAGAGTTATGGAAGGTAAAACTTTCAGATTCAACCTTGCTGTATGTACTCCATATAACGCTGATTTTGATGGTGATGAAATGAATCTTCACGTAATTCAATCTGAAGAAGCTAGAGCAGAAGCGAAGATTTTGATGAGAGTTCAAGAACATATTTTGACCCCAAGATATGGTGGTGCTGTAATTGGTGGTATTCACGACCACATTTCAGGAGCATACCTACTCTCAAGGCCAGGAACTTTGATCGCTCGTCATCATGGACTGGAAATGTTGGGTAACATTGGTTGGACTGGTGAACTACCAGAGATTGTCAAAGATTCAAATGGTAATGACTGCTTTAGAGGGCAAGATATCATTTCTCTAATCATACCTGATAATATCCACTTGAGATTTAGAAGCCGTTCCAATGATGATGTTATTGTCAANAATGGTAAAGTCGAAGGAACATTGGACAAGAGAGCAATCGGTGCTGAAGATGGTCGTCTATTGGATGCTATTGTTCAAACCAATGGTCCTGAAAAAGGAGCAAAATTCCTTGATGACTTCACACAATTATCTATTGCAGCATGTACAGCATTAGGTTTTACAACAGGAATTGATGATGAGGACCTTTCCCCACAATCTCTCTCTGATATTGAAAAAGCAAATGCAGACGCACGTTCTCTTGTAGAAGATGAACTGGCAGCATTCGGTAAGGATGGTAAAGGATATGAAGCAAGACCAGGAAGAACTCCAAGAGAAACTTTGGAAGAAAACATCATGGTTATGCTTGATGAAGGTAAGCAAAAGGCTGGTGACATTGCTAAGGATGAGTTGAATCAATCTGGTTCGACAAATGCGGCTGTTAACATGGCGATTTCTGGAGCCCGTGGTTCGATGGACAACCTGACGATGATGGCTGGTTCTATCGGTCAAGCAAAGGTTCGTGGTAAGAGACTAGAACGTGGATATAATGACAGAGTTCTCGCTCACTTCAAGAGAGGTGGAAGAGGTGCTCTAGATAGAGGATTTATTTCTAACTCTTTCAAGCGTGGTCTTGAACCAACAGAGTTCTTTATGCTTTCAATTTCTGGAAGAGAATCCCTGGTCGATACAGCGGTTCGTACTGCAAAGTCAGGATATATGCAAAGAAGATTGATCAATGCTATGGATGACTTGAAGGTTTACGATGACCAAATGTTGTCTGTAAGAAACACTGCTAACAGAATTATACAATTCAGTTATGGTGAAGACGGTATTGACCCATCTCGTGGTGTACACGGTTCACCTTTCAACATCGATGTTATTGTCGATGAAGCACTTGGAACAGAAGGTGCAACAGTTGTCAAGCGAGAATCATTTGAGCGTGAAGAGAAAGAAGAAGATCTCGGAGCATGGGATGATGATGTAAGCGAAGATACAGGAAGTGATGTTTGATGGTAGTAAAGAGTGCAACAAAGAAGAAGCTCATGGATTTGGGAATCGCTGAGAATTTCGCTCACATCCTAGCCGATGATAGAAAGTGGGATGATGTAAAAATTCTACCAGTTGGCGAAATTGGCCAAATTTGTGAAACCGATTCTGAAACTGCTGCATCGATTAAGACAATTATCGATGGTGCTAATCAAAAGAACAAGTTAGAGAACAGTGAAGCAATTGGACCTGTTACTGCGGTTACTCTAGGTCGTAAAGTTAGATCTAGAGCCCGTGTAAAGTCAACAGCTGATATCGATTCTTACAATAAGGAGGCTAAACTTCTTTCATTGGATGACGAACTATCTGGGGATGCAGTCTTCAAGAGTCTTGTTGCTGCTGTAGAGGATTCTGGTTCTCTAAGATTCACTGATAGAATCTTCCACGACCTTACTGAAGCAATTCATGCTAGAGATATCAAGAAATTGACTAAACCTCAAGCAAAGAAAGTGGTTGCTGGTGCAATTGTTGCTCTTGACAGAGCGAGTATCGACCCGTATGAAGCGGCTGGAATTATCACAGCCCAATCCATTGGTGAACCTGGAACTCAGATGACAATGCGTACTTTCCACTATGCGGGTGTTGCTACAGTCAACGTTACTCAAGGTCTACCTAGAATCATAGAGATTGTCGATGCTAGAAAAGTACCTAATACTCCAACAATGACAATTCGTCTGCAAAATGAAAAGAAAACATCTGCAGAAGAAGCACAAAAGTTGGCTGCTGCAATCGAAGTTACAACAACAGTAAACATTGCATCTCTTGAAACAGACGTTGCTCAAAGAAGACTTGTTCTAAAGTTGAATAAAGGCAATTTGAAACAAAAGAACATGAGTGCTGCTGAAGTAAAGGATAAACTTGAGCGTGCTACAAGACTTCTAGTTCAAGGAGACAAGCCGAAGAATCCGTCGAAATTGACTTTGATTCCAGGTGTTCACTCCGAGGAAGATTTAGCTGAACTTGCTGAGAATCCACCATCTTATACTATGCTTCTTCAACTAGAAGAAAAGATTCGTGATATGAGGCTGAAGGGTATTCCAAATATCGAAAGAGCAAACGTTCAACTTGATGATAAAACCGGTGAGTATTATCTTTCAACCATTGGCTCAAACCTCTCTAGAGTGAGCGAAATTGAAACAATTGACCGTTCAAGAACCTATACTAACAATATTATCGAGATATACGACCATTTGGGAATTGAGGCTGCTAGACAAGCAATTGTGAATGAATTACAAGCCACTCTAGATGGTGCTCGTCTGGAAGTTGATACAAGACACTTACTACTGGTTGCCGATGTTATGACTTCAGAAGGTGAAGTTAGAGCAATTGGTCGTCACGGTGTATCAGGTACTAAGCACAGTATTCTTGCTCGTGCTGCTTTCGAAGTTACAGTTAATCACCTGCTAAAGGCAGGAATTATTGGAGAGAGAGATCATTTGACTGGTGTTGCTGAAAATATTATCGTCGGTCAACCTATCTCTCTAGGTACAGGAAGTGTAGAACTATTCTACATACCAGAGGAATGATTATCCAACCATGAGAAACAATGTGGAGAATGGAGGAAAAAATATGGATTTAAGCCGACAATTAAAGAATGCAATAACAACTGGGAAATTACTATTTGGACAAAGACAAGCAAGTGATGCTTGTGCCAACGGTGACGCTAAATTAATAATATTAGCAGCCAATTGCCCTGTTGAGTATACTGATGAACTACATGCCAAGCATCCTGAAGTTACCATGTTCCGCTCGGGAATGGTTAACCGTGAACTTGGTATTGCTAGTGGTAAACCCTTTTCAGTTTCGACTATTACTGTTATCGATGCTGGAGACAGTGAGTTATTATCATTAGACTCAAACCTTTGATTGCGTGTAATTTTATTATTACACAAGAGGGAAGAGTTCATCATCTGAACCTACATGCATTGCTTGAGGCAATGTCATGGGTGCTAATGTTTCTTCAAGTCGAATTTTGATTTCTTCTGTAATACTTATCCTAGTTTTAAGTACTTTATCGGGTATTTTAACCCATAATCAAGACTTTGAGGAAAAAGATAGCATTATTCAGGAAGATTCGTTTCGAAATTATTTTACCTCTAAAAATTCTAACGACTGGTCAGCATCAGCAAGTGCATCCAATCCAGTAATTGTGAGTGCAGTTGATACATCTTCAAACAACGAGATTGTAGTTGCAGGAGTTATTAGTGGTTCCACTACAATGTCAATGGGCTCTGCTTCCATTACTTCAGGTCAATATGTAGAGCCATGGATTGCTAAGGCAGACAGCAATGGAAATTGGCAATGGATAGAGAAGGTTTCCATTATCGGTACTTCTCAATATGCAGAGGCAGCAATTACTGATGTCGCAGTTGCTCCTAATGGTGATATATTTGCAACAGGTATGTTCTATGACTCAGTTTCCTTTGGAAGTATCACTTTAACCTCTACAGGTTATTGGGATTGCTGGACAGCAAAACTTTCTGCTTCAGGACAATGGCAATGGGCACAGGCTCTCAGAGGCGATGGAGATTATGATGGTGTTACTGTAACGACATTGGATGTTGTTTATGGTACCTCAATTGCAGTTGATTCAAACTCTAATCCAATTGTAGGTGGCTTCTTTTTGGGTAATACCGATGTTGGTGTGGCAGCAGATACAGGTGCTCAAAATGGTGATGATATTGAGATATTTGTAGCTAAATATTCCAACTCAGGAAATCTTCAGTGGTCTGAAGTAGCCAGAGGTCAAGGAATTCAAGAAGTCAATAGTATGGTTGTTGACAGCAGTAACAGTATTTGGATTTCCACTACGTTTGAAGTAAGTATGACCTTTGGAAGTGTTGTTGCAAATGCAGGAATAAATGAAATTCCTGTTGGTATTGCTAAAATTAGTTCATCTGGTAATTGGCAATCTGCTTATGCAACTGCTGGAAGTGGTCAAGCTAGTGTTACTGACTTTGTACTAGACAATCAAAACAATATCCTAATGTCTGGGTTTTTCAGTGGCAGTGTCACCTTTGGTAGTCAAATGACTAGTGCTGGGCAAAATGATGCATTGGTTGCTAGTATGACTCCATCTGGTACTTGGAACTGGGCTAAGTCTGTCGGAGGTAATAGTTATGATACTGGTTCTGGAGTAGCATTTGATCCAAGTACAGGTTATACCATGCTTGGACTTTCTTCACAAAGTTCTTTTTCTTTTGGTGGAACTAGTTTCACTCCAAGGGGATATAATGACTCCCTTGTGTTAAGTTTTAATTCAAATGGCAACCCAGTATCCCTATTTGATGCTGGAAGTGCCGCTGATGATGCAGTTTCAGGAATCTCACTTATGCCCAATGGTGCTTTGGTGATTGCTGGTAATTTCAACGGAACAATTGATTTTGGTTCTTCAAGTGCTTCTACTCAAACGACATCAGTTTTGATGCCATATGTCTGGTTCACTGAAACTGTTGCAGTTTTGGATGCCGATGGAGATGGCGTGGCGGACGACGACGACAATTGTCCAAATACCGCAAATTCTGGACAAGAAAATACCGACCTTGATTCTGAAGGAGATGCATGTGACTCTGATGATGACAATGATGGAATAACAGATAATTTCCCTGATAATTGTCCAAGGAATAGTCAAACTGGATGGACAAGTACTAGAGATTTCTCAAATCCTACCGCNTCAACAGATTGGGATAACGATGGCTGTAAGGATGACCATCCAGAAGATTTAGATGATGATAATGATGGGATTTTGGACCTTNCTGATTCATGNCCANTGACNTCATANAATCCACCTAGACCTACATGGGTTTCAGAACCTATTACTGATATGGATGGCGATGGATGTCGCGATAGTGATGAAGACGACAATGATGATGGAGATGATTTTGATGATTCATTAGATAATTGTCCAACTACTTACGGAACATCTACTTTAGGAAAAATAGGCTGTCTTGATTCAGATTTAGATGGTTGGGCTGATACTCATGATGATTGCCCAGTAGAATATGGAAATTCTTCCCAAAATAACAAAATTGGATGTTTGGATTCAGATGGTGATGGTTGGGCAAATGTCGATGATGATTTCGAATTCGAACCAACACAATGGACAGATACTGACGGTGATGGATACGGGGATAGACAAGAGGGAGTTGACGCAGATTCATGTGTTGATGATTCTGGAGACTCGTATGCAGATCGCAAAGGTTGTGTCGATTCAGATGGAGACGGTTATTCCGACCCAGACAGTTCTTGGGACACAGATAACGGGGCAGATGCCTTTGAAAATGACGATTCTCAATGGTCTGATTTCGATGGTGATGGATTTGGCGATAATTGGGGCAATAGTTCATGGACAGACCGACCAGAAAACTGGCCAGGTATATTTGTCAATGGTATTTTGAGTGTATCACAAGATGCATGTCCTCTACAGCCGGGTAATTCTACTCAAGATGGCATAATTGGATGCCCTGACTATGATGGAGATGGATGGTATGATGTTCAAGATGCTTTTGTCTTTGATTCTTCGCAATGGCAAGATACTGATGGTGATGGTTTTGGAGATAACCAACTCGGTGAACAGCCAGATGCTTGTATAGCAACACCAGGTAACTCAACTGAAGATAGATTTGGTTGTGTCGATACCGATGGTGATGGATACTCTAATCCAGTACAGGCATCATGGTCAATAAATGATGGAGCAGATGCATTCATTTCTGAGCCGACGCAATGGCAAGATTCTGATGTAGATGGCTACGGCAATAATCAAGATGGTTTCCAACCAGATTCTTGTCCAAGTGTCAAAGGAACTTCCACAATTGATAGATTCGGTTGTCCTGACTTTGACGAAGACGGTTATTCCAACCCTACAGAAACTTGGACAATCGCTCAAGGGGCAGATGCTTGTTTCAATGTTAATGGTAACTCAACAAATGATAGATTAGGATGTTATGATAGCGATGGTGATGGTTATTCTAATACCGACCCTGATTGGAGTTTTTCAAGTGGTGCAGATGGTTATCCAGATGACCCTACTAGATGGGGAGAACCGCCTGAATCAGACACCGCATCTTCATCTAGTGTGATGATTATTGGAGGCGGAATATTTGTATTATTGGCAATAGTTGCCGGAGGTCTATTAATCGCTCGTAGAGGTGGAAACGATGATGAGAAAATGTTTGCCAATCAAGCGACTATGATGAATCAAATGCAGGCTCAAAACTATCAACAATATCCACAACAGGCTAACTACCAACAACCAGTGGCACAAAATGGTCCTCCTGTTCAACAAGCAGTGGCATCAGTTGCTCAACCA
This sequence comes from Euryarchaeota archaeon TMED132, assembly GCA_002172355.2. GTDB lineage: Archaea > Thermoplasmatota > Poseidoniia > Poseidoniales > Poseidoniaceae > MGIIa-L1. Next base: position 30,138 of record NHGH02000033.1, on the reverse strand, counting down.
GACCCTGGATTGGAGTATTATCAGAAACTAGTTGCCCAAGGATATCCTCATGAGCACGCAGTTGCATATACTCAACAATATTATCCACAGTTCAATAGATGAATTTAGTGAGTGATGTAAACAAGAATCAACCTTTTCAGGTTATTTTTGCCTTGAATCTAAACATCTGTTCATATACTACTGACTTGATGTATCATCATGGCGCTAAAGTGTAATATTGGTGCAGCTGGTAAAGCTGCTAGATTGAGAGTCGGTCTTCTAGGTGTTGCTGGTGGTATTGGTTTGGCTCTAGTTACAGCAACAGGAATTGTACCATCGATTGCTTGGTGGGCTGCCTTAGGAAGTATCGCTGGCGGTTCTTTCGCTATATGGGAAGCGCGTGCTGGATGGTGCGTAGTAAGAGCAATGGGATTCAAAACCCCAATGTGATTTATTCAATATTTGATTCAATTTTTGAATCGATTTCATTCAAGTAAGTACTTCTAGAAGTCTATCTTGTTCTGCTGCCAGTCTAAGTTCCATTGCTATTCTTCTTCCACTAGACATAGGCTTTCTCCATGTTGCATTACCATATGGGTGGCCAACACTAACGTGAACATTTGTTCCACCACCTAAACGAGGTGCAACGTCATAAATGTAGTAATTCATATCTTTGTCAATACAAGTTTGTAAACAGAATGGACCAATAATTCCTGGGTCGTAATGTTCCTTACTTGCTGTGATAAACTTCTCCCCAAGTTCGAATGCCTTTTCTAATAATGATTCTCTAATTGTAGCAGTATTGTGCCCAACCACTGTCATCTCTGGTATTTGTTGATGAATAGGCATTGTCATTTGTTGTGGTGCTGGAAGTCTAACATGGCCGTCAAGGGATGATTCAAATCTCCAGTCTACTCCAAGCAGTTCGAGTTTTTCACCCTCTTCAGCAAGCGGGCTATAGAAAAAGTTTAGATTGAATACAGGTCCAATNACATACTTCTCAATTCTAGCACCTTCGAGTGATTCTTGGTCAATGACTCCTTCAGCAAGTAGAGATTCTGATTTTTCTACATATTCGGCATAAGATGCACATGTAAAGAATCCACGTTCTAGTTTCTTTTGAGCATGATGAAGTTTTACAATAACTAAACAATCAATATCTTGAGGATCTTTAATTGCTTCAGGATATGGTAATCCTGCTTTGTCAAGAATCCAATAATAATCCTGCTCCTCGGTTCTCTCTTCCATTCTCAGCATATTTCTTGAACCAAATAGTGGTACTTTGAAGTTATTTTCAACATCATCGATAGTAGAGTAAGAAGTAAAGGAACGGTTTGGAATATAGACTACATTTCGCTTTCGCATTTCGGATTGTAGGTCTGGATTCATTACATCGTTGAATGAATCGAGAACTATTGCTTTGTCGACCATTCCTCGAGTGACCCTTCCTGAACTGGACCTTTGAGTTTTGAAGTAATTAGCATATGTCCTATGCCTTCCTTCTTTACAATATGCAACAGTGGGAAATCCTTCTTCGATTGCCCCGTCACATATATCGAGTGCGGAGTGAGATGCAGTCATCCCAATTCTTAGTTTCAAACGGTCATAATCTTCTACTATTGCAGCAATTTCATCATTGGAAATCATACTTTATGCCTCCCCTTATATCTGCTGTTTTGCCGAGGGTCTTTGATTCCTACCGTTGAAAAATCAGTCAAATTTTTGCAATTGCATCAATTCTTCGGTAGAAAGAGTGTCTCCAGACATTAGTTTGCTCATCAAGTCTTGAACCTCGACTCTTGCATCCTTTCTTCTACCGCCGCCAGTAGAGCCTTTCATAGCCCCTAGTATGTCTTGAATAGAATGTAGGCATCTTAGTGAGACGATGTACAAATGATGTGCTTTATCGGCTTCTTTCTTCGAGCGACGTAATTCACGGTGGCAAGATTCAGCCTTTTCTCTCTGCTTGTCAACTTCTTTGTTCCATTGTAGCATTAATTCGTGTGCTTCTTGAGCAGCTTGTGCTGCTTTTTGGACTTCTTCGTGAGCAGCATCTTGTTCTTCAACGGCTCCTCTTAGGGTTTCTCTAGCACCCTTTAAGTCATCATTTGAGTCTTCAGCACTCTTCATTTTCTTTAGTTTTGAAGAGATCTCTTTCATTCTCTTCATGACTTTAGTTTCGTTTTTTCCAGTGTGTTGCCCACGCTCGAATTCTGATTCTAATCTATTAAGTTCACGCGAAAGAGATTGAACTGTATCAGGTCTATCACGGCCTCTTCTTCCACGTCCACCTTCAGTAGGTGCTTCAGCAGGTCTTGACTGGTCGATTATTGCCTTTGCTTCACGAACCTTGTTATTTGCTTCTTGTCTTGCGGTTTTCTTTTCACGAACCAATTCATTCATTTGTTCACGAATTTCTCTTTGTTCCTTGACTTGAACAATTAGTTCTCGAACTTCTGAATTTAGTTCGTTTCTAGCCCCAGTATTCTCTTTGGTTTTTTGATTCCACTCATCACGTGTTGTACGATATTTAGTTGCTTTATCATCTACCATTTTTCTTCTTTCTTCGAGAATACCTTTCATTCCAGACATAGTTTTACGCACCTGTTCACATAAGATTCCCATCTTACGCTGACTGTGCGACCAATATCCCCCATTTAATGCTTGATATTGACATTTAGAAAAATATGTCAGTAAAAGTCCATCTAAATTGTATTAATTAGATATTCATTGAGTCTCTGTGTTGCGTTTTCAAGACTTTTTCTAATCATTCCCAAATTACATGAATGCTCACACCAAGTAACGAGGCGGTGACCAACATCTAACTGTTCAACAATCAATATTGCTTTTTCACTGGTGACTGTGANACGCGAGAACTTATCTTTGGTTCTAATCAAGTCAGCGATCTTGGAAATATGTTCAGATTGTTCAAGATTTTCTTTCGCTTCAAATAAAAGAAAACCTTCCTTATCAACTAGTGCAGCATTTATTATTCCACTTACTCTAGTCAAGTCAGATACTATGAACTCCTCCATGTATTCATCTTGTTAGAGGAAGGGCATAACCTTTGACATACTTTTTTGATTAATCTGTCTATAAATTGCCCCTCATCATGTATCCATGTTCGGTCTTGTAATACAAGTCAATACGTCTAATTATTTCCATNCCCCTTATTCTATAGAAATTTTGAGCATTGACATTTGAACATTTAACTTCTAATTGGACATGTTTTTTACCCTGATTCTTCATTTTTTCAGTCATCCATTTCCAAGCATTACCTCCATGACCCTTAGATTGAAATATCTTATCGATGACAAATGCTACGACTCTTACAGAATCCTCCATGAATGGCTTACACCATAATATTCCTTTTAGCGAAGAAGCCTCGGGATAAGTCTCCCTGTCTATTAGCATCAAATTNCCATCCCACTCTGGAATTGCTAGATTGATTAATGAAGAATCTTGGTAGACTTCTTGAGTTTCAGATAGGAANAGATCAATTATCCTTTGTCGCCATTGTAAAGTCATAGATTCAGGTTTAATCCCATACACCCATTGGATGTCAGTCATTTTAAGACCTCACATTCCTTTTTTAGAGCGTCCCCGATTTCCACGATGAGGTGAAAAATTCTTTTTCTTAGATTTTTTCTTTCTCTTATTATTGTCATTTTGTTGTGGATTTGAAATCGAAGAAATNCCCCCGCTATTTAATAGAGTATCTAGGTCTGAAAGGGATAGTGCTCCTCCAGATGCNGCTCTAGATTTCACTTCAGCGACATTAACATTATTCCTTCTTTTATTGTAATTCTTCTTATTGGTGCGATTATTATTACGNGGTTTTTGACCACCTTTTTTACCAGAGATTCGTATCCAGGCTTCGAGACGTCCAATCTCTCGTTTCAATTTTCTCTTCTCGTTATGCATAGGGTTAANTTCAANAAGTAATTTANGGGCTAAGTCATCAAAGTTAGCAAAATCNCCGAATAAATTTACTTCTGCTCCACTCTCTTTTACATTCTCTAATTCAAAGAGAGCATTCTTTTGTTCACGTAATAATTTCTTGAATTCATTATGAAATTCTCGTGTTTTCTTAGAGTGTTCATGCATACTTTGTAATTCGAAGAACCAAGAAAATAGTTCTACTTCTTTTTGTAGCGAAGGNGTTCGCATCAAATCAACATCTTCTGTTAAGCGCTTGAAGACTTTGGATAACTCATTTTCAATCCAGTGAACCGGAATATAATTATTGTTTACTTCATCTCTTTGTTTCTTTACCTGTTCAATTTTCTCTCGCCGAGGTTTGAGTGTATTAGCAATTTTGTTTTCTTCTCTTTGTAACTCTNCATTCTTGCGNAATGCCTTAGACATTTCAATCGCATTTTTTCTTTCATTATTTCTAATTTCAATTTCAGATTCGAGTACTGATAATTCACTTTGTAAATCACCCAACATGTCTTTAACATCTTGATTAGGCAGCGCTCTTAAGTCTTCAAACAAGTCAGNATTTGCGGAATCATTTACCAATTCAGGGAATTTAGTTTCGGTAAGTTTTTTCCAATCTCCACCCTCACTTAGTATTTTGAAAGCACGTAAAAATTCTTCACGAATATCCATTGCTCCTTCAGGTCTCAAAACTCTACTAAGGTCATGCATGGTATCAAATGGGTCTTCAACTGGAAGGCTNTGTTTGCCAAGTCTAACGCTATTCTCATCGATTACTGCTTCGATGATANATGGTTTTTGCTGTTTCCAGTTTTTACTAGAGCGAGAGATATTTTCACCTGAACGTATGGATAAAACATTTTCATCCCATGGCCAACTCAAAGCAAATGATTCAAANAAATTGGACAAGAGTTCTCCAACACNTTGCGAATTACTTTCCTTAAGTAATTTCTTTGGCTCTTCACTCATTGTGAGGTCATACTCGGTCCCCTCTATGATTTTCATCGAGCGTTTACCATCTTGCTGAATATTTGGCACTACTGGAGGGTTGGTGGTCTGTAATGATTGTAATGCTATCAATGTCCATGCATATGANGAGAATGTGCCGTAAGCAGCATTGCATATCCCTCTNTGTAATGCCCAATGTTTGATAGCTAGAATAAATGGTCGAACTCTTGAGTCACAGTCATTGTATGATCTGAGTAATTTAGTATTGTATATAGCTAGGCTGTTATTGATTGAAATGTCAATCGGAATTTTACTTCTTTGGTCAACAAATTTTACAATTGGAACTTTGGCATGAGAGATTAAAGTTACATCTTCCATTCCATCATCACGCAACATTCGTGCAATTTTATTCAGGACCTTCTTTGGTTTTTCGCCATTAAACTCCAGGCATAAATCTACATCTCCATTTTTCAATCCTAAACCAGATTCTGAAGACCCAAAAGTTGTTAATTTTGAGCCTCTAAACTTAGAATCAAAACGCCTCTTAAGATGCTTTATTATGCCATCTTTACGTTCGGATAACTTCTTAGAAATTTCTTGTTCTGAGNTTAGTTCAAGTATGTCTTTTGATAATTGTTCATTAACAGAATCAGGAATAACTTGAGNTTTTCCTTCTAAACCATTAGTNAGTGATGAATGTGTTAGAGGCCATTTGGCTTGTTGAGATGCGGAAAACCCGGTTTCTTGACAANTTTTNGGCATCAATTCTTCCTCCTNNATGCCTTATTNCTAGAATTTTGTTTCATCAAAGAACGGCTAGATGGGCCTCCTTGTGATACTCTCTGGGAGTCCAATAATAATTCACTAAAATCTCCGGTTAATTCATCACTCCAAAATTCAATAGCAGAATCACTCTCCTTCTTACAGCGTGCTAATTTAGTATATCGTGATTCACATCTTCGACGATGAGATTCATTTTCAAGCCAAATACTCTGTATTTTATTATTCTCCTTTGAGAGTTCCATCATCGCAATATGGGCCTTTTTACCTGCTTCTAGTAATTTGTTAGCATTTTTCCTCATCTCATCTAAATCATCAGAAATTTCTTTTGATTCGACATTCTTAGATGCCCAATTTTTATGTTCATCAATTTCCGATTGTAAATTTTCGATATTGAGTAAAGACTCTTTATCAGANTCATCTTCTTGTTTTTCTATTTCGATAAGTTTAGTGAATTGGTTGGTAGAATTAGCATTGGAAAGGACTTTTATCTTAGCAATAATTTGGTTTGCAGAAGTTTGTGCATCATCACGCTCTTTTTTGAGGTTGGACACTTTAGAAATTAAATCATCTCTTTTGGCTCTAGAATCCTTGGCGAGATTAGCAGCAATTTGCCTTTCCTCTTGTCGTTTTGCCATTTGTGAAGGTAATGAATCCACGATCTTTTCGCGACGATGGAGAATCGCTTTCGCCAAGAATTCTGGCGAAACNGCGAGCAAGTCTCGTGGAGTCATACATCCGGGCCAGTTTTCAACCTTCAATAAACATGGCGCAGGAGTCCTTTTGGGCGAGAAGGTGAAGAACCCCCTAATCTTAGGACACATGTGGGCGTAATTGATAGGGGTTCTAGACTCTGCTACATGTTGGTGATTATTTTGCTAATATGTCCTTCATATGTGCCATTTGTCTCTGCAAGCTCCGATGGTATTTCGATTGATGCTAGTACGATTTCATTGACAGATTTCGATAAAATTGAACAATCTATTTATCAATTGGAATTTGATATCGAGATTATTGGTACTCCAAGCGGAACAACCTCTTTTGTCAATATTTCTTTTGTTATGGAGACTATTTCAGGAGTNGTAATCTCCAATACGATTGAAAACTATTCTTTGAGCGCCAGTGAATCAATCCAAGTTTCACATAATTTCACTGAGATTCCATACGGGTATGTTGTTATTTCAGTTTCGATGACTGGAGATGTTGCATCATCAAGTCCGACACATGTTTCTTCTTTTCAAAGAACTTTACAGAGGCTAAATCCGTTGGATATATCAGTTGGTCAAAGTGATTCCATTATCATTGAAGGAATTGATTCTATTGGCCAAAACACTGGTAATCTATCAGTCAATGATGGAGATTATATCCAACTACAAATCCCTGTGATAAATGATGGAGATTTTGATTGGAGTGGTTTTGTTACTGTAAATGTAAGCGATTCCAGTGGTTTTGAGAATACTACATCACAATTATTTTCGGTAAATGCAATGCNAACCAGTATCTATTTGTTCAATTCAAGTATAATGATGAATGAAGGTCAACTAAGTATTCATATCTGGTTAAACAATTCAGGAGATGGAGACGCATCTGATGAGAGTGTCAATTTTATCTCATCGATCAATCCACCACCATTACCAATAATTTCGTTACTTTTAGAGGAAGTCACCACTGAAATTATTGCAGGAGAAACAATGACATGGAATCTCAAGGTGTCAAATTCTGGCGAAGTAGGTTTTGACGGAAACATATCTTGTGAATTTGACCAATTTCTCATCTTAAATGATAGTTTAATTCTTGAATCAAATTCAGAAGTCAATATCTCAGTATCTACAAGTGCAAGACCNGGTCTACTTTCTTGCGAGGTTTCCAACGATAGAATTTCTCAGAACTCTCAGTTTGAAACCAATCTTAGTTTGCTGGTTGAATCTGCTGAATTTGAAACTGCTGGTGGAAGTATCCCTGCTAAACTCATGGGCCCTTGGCATGAAGGAGACGATGTTAGATTATCGATACTAGTTCGAAATCATGGCAGTAAATCTGGAAATGTCAAGATTGTATGTGAGGTTGCTGGAATTACTTATGCCGGAGATTCGATTCAATTAGGAGTCGATGAAGCAGGAGAAATTTATGTTGATGTTNCTATGATGGAAAGTGGACTCCAAATGCTAAATTGGAGTTTACAATCTACTGATGGTTCTATTGATTCTGGCTTGTTTGGTGTTTTGAATATCTCTGTAGCAGAAAGGCAAACAGTAGAAATTTCGATTTCCAGAGTTTCTTGGGATGAACAGAATGGTCTATCTTATGATTGGGGGGTAAATCTTTCAGAAGGGGTGCAACGTGATGTTAGAGTAAGGCTTGGATATATTGATTCACTTCAAGAATCATACCTTTTGGATACTGTTATGTCACTTAGCCCTGGTCTTACAGAAGGAACTATTGATTTGGGTTTCATAGATGCTGATAAGGTAATTGTTAGAGCGAATGAAGATAACTGGGTGGCCGGATTTGGTTTTACCTCCCTAAGCGTTAACACTCCACAAGAGAGGGCTATTTATTCAATTTCTTTTGACCCACAAACCACTCCCAATCGACCTGTAGCCGGAGAATCAGCCAATGTTAAAATCAATCTTGAAAACTCTGGTATGATTTCAGGAGCCCAAGGTAACTTGATCCTTATGACTAGTTCAGGAGTTTTAATCGGTGAAAGAACCGTTGAGCCATTAGACTCTCAAACCACNAAAACAGAACAATTTAATTTACAAGATTGGCCAACTGGAGATGAGGTTTCTCTTGTTGTTACTTGGGAGGTTTCTCGTCAAGTTCTTACTGCAGATGAAATCTTCATCTCTTCGGCGACCCAAACCGAAGAANAATCCTCCGAAGTTACTGACTTCATCCCTGGAATATTAGGTGGTATTGCATTGGCAGCAGCAGTGATTTTAGTTGTTAGGATAATTAATTCTAGACAAGACCAAGGCTCCAAACCAGAGAAAAAGAAGACTAAACCTTCGGATGAAACAAAGCCAGCATTATCAGATGTTAAAATTCAAATCGGATGCCCTGAATGTTCTAGGCAACTCAGAGTTCCAGCCAACTACTCAGGTTCAGTACGTTGTCCTGATTGNAATCATAATTTTGATGTTGAAGAAGAACAAGAGGAAGTTGAAGAAGAACAGGAAGAATTTGAAAATGAGACAGTTGAGAATATTGTTGAGGACCAGGTAGAGCAAGANCAAGANCAAGAACAAGAAATGAATGACGGCAAAACAGAAGTTGCTTGTCCTGAATGTTCACAGACCTTGAGGATTCCAAGTTCTTACTCCGGTTCGGTTAGATGTCCTGCATGTAAGAATATTTTCAGAACTTAGTTNCTTGGGATATATTGAAAGGGTAATTAGTTCTAGACGATTTATGAGCACAGGTCACTTTCAAGAGTTTGAAGATGAGTATCTTGAGACCATGTATGAGTTCTATGAGAGAGACCCGGAAGAAAGAGTGAGAACAGGTTCGCTTGCTAATTCATTAAAGATATCACCAGCATCTGCTACAGAAATGGTTCAAAGGCTTGCCTCTAAGGGTTTTCTTGATTATGTTCCTTACAAAGGCTCTTTACTGACTCCTAAAGGTTTGGAGCATGGAAAGATGATGAAAAGACGACATCGTCTCGCTGAAGTTCTTCTTGAACACTTACCATTTGAAGGTAATCACCACGAAACAGCATGTCGTTTAGAACANGCAATTGACGATGATTTGGATGTTGCATTATCGGTTTATCTTGGTAATCCAATTTTGGACCCTAGCGGTAGAGATATTCCTGAAATTAGGTCGGATTTATCCAGTCGATTATCATTAAGTTCTGCTAACTTGTTCCCATTATCAGAATTAAAAGAAGGCCAGAATGGAAAAGTTTCGTTCATGACTCTATCTTTAGAGGATATCGAAACACTACGCAAAATCGGCCTGGAAATAGGAACTGATATTTCTTATGATGGCCAATTCAAATTTGTCAATTCTGAAAAAGTTATACAGTTGAGTGAATCCTTGGCAAAAAATATAATTGTAATTTTGCCTTCATAGTAACTTATTTGATGTCAATCCTTTAGTGTTGAAAGGATTTAGGCTAATCATGGGAGATGATGATTTGGAGGCTTCTTCAGATGAGGCGGTTGATTCAGAAGAGTCTTCATCTAATGAATCTGAAACTAATTCATTATCTGAATCAGTCGGGAAGATGAAAAAGAAAACTATTACTTCAATGAAGAAATGGAACGATGAAAAATTTCTTTTTGCTCTAGACCGTCAATTGATTAGTTCAGGAATTAGACTTCTTCTATTTTTACCAGCATTTGCGATTCTTGGATTTTTTGGAGCTTGGTCTCAAGCCACAACCTCTCCTGAGTGGTGGAATGACTTTGTAGAGCCAACTTTGGGCTATAGCTTTGCATCAATGCTTGTAGTTTTAGTATTCATTATTCTTCTAGGATATATTCTCTCTATGGCAGTTCACCGTCATAGAGTTAATCTCAGTATAATGAATTTTAGAGATAAGGTTAAGCAAGCAGAGGATTTACATCTCTCGGTTAGATCTCTACATGGTTATGCTCCGTTGGAGAAATTACTCAACAAGTCTGCATCGAAGCATTTCTTTGCCCTGATATACTCAATGCTTGCGATTCTTTCTATCACTGCGATTTATTTTTATGGAATTCAGACAGATACAGGACGTAATTTTCTTCTATTCTCATTTTCATTCACTGTTTTGTCATTAGGCCAACACATCTCTACCAGAAGTTCATACTTCAATATGGCAGACCGAACTGGATTACTTAATTCATATATCCCTCCAGTACACCCTTCTACCTTGGATATGGTTCTCAGTGATTTAGTAAAGTCACAATTAGACCCGTTACTAAAAACAGATTATGACGCATTTGTAAAAGATGTTGAGAAGCATGTAAAGAGAGGAATTGAACCTAGATTTGCTAGAGAAAAAATGATGATGACTTTGTATAAGCATTCNAAAGGTTTAGATTTATCATCAGTTTTTGATGAATTTAGTGAAATACTAACCAAGANNGGAGTTGAATTCATCAAAACCCACCCAGTGTTCACTATCGAAGAATGGTTAAAAATAATCGAACATATTGAAACTAGAACCCCGGCTTTCTTTAGAATGATTGGACGTATTGAAGAAGACCTTTCTGCCGGCAGAAAGACACTTAGAGAAGGTATCGTTTTTGAAGTCGATATGGAGAATATCGTTCACAAGAAAGCGAATCTTTTCACTTTTATGCACAACCTTTCAAACGAATCCCGCACCCTTGTTCTAAGGGTTCAATCGCCAGACTTTAGACCACATGACTTAGCTATGACTTACAGGTTAGAACCTGGTGAGGAAAAGTGGTGGCCTGATGAAGCAGTCCCAATTGCTCAAAAGGGTAATGACGATATTTTGGCGGTAATGTCAGGTCTTCTAAGAGATGGTACGGTAGCATGGCAAACTATGTTGCCGGAGAGGTATGGCGAAGCAACGGTCTCTGTTAGATTGGAAGAAGTAAGTGGTGAATTATTGATTGGTTCTCAAATGAATGTTAGAATTCGTTCAGAGTTTAAGGAAAGAATTAGGTCTTCTAGTTCACTGATTTTATCACTTGTTGGAGGGATTGGAATCCTTGCTGCTTCGGCAATTGCAATATTCAATTTCGTATGATTTTGAAATATTCTAATTTGCATAGCATTGAAATGGAGTATGCATACGACACAACATGCGCGGGAAGTTTGGGGAAGGCGAAGAGAAGCCGGATAGTGATCTGCGAGAGCGATTGCATGCTATGGAATCTAAGGTTCGCAAGATGCGTGAAGTTAGAAATAATTTTAACGATCAAGCAAAGGTTGCAGCCGACAAGAGAAATTCAGTTCAATCTCAGTACAAGGAGCACAAAGAGAAAATCGATTTAGTTTTAGCAGAAGTTAAAGCAATTCGTGCTGAAATTAAGATGTTTAAGCAAAAAAGAAATGCAATTCAAGCACAGATGAAGAGTCTGTTTACTAAGCATAAGGATAGTCGAAGCGAACATGGAAAGAAACGTGATGCTTCAACAGAATATGCACAATTGAGGCAAGAGGTTGATGCCCTAGAGAAGAAATTTGAAACATCATCAGTAGGGATAAAAAAGGAAAAAGAAATGGTTGAAACCATTAAGAAATTTTCCAAGAGAATCGAAGAACTCGAACCTGAAGTTGCTAAATTTGAATTGGTAAGTGTTGACCTTTCTGATTTAGATTCGGCTATCAAGACCCTAAAGGCAGAAGCAGACGCAGCTCACAATGCAATGATTGAGGCTGTTGGAAGAGTCAATGAGAAGTCTCCAGAAGTTGATGAAGTATTTGCGCACAGGGACTTTTTGAAATCAGAAGGAGACAGATTCCATCTTGAATTTGTCGAACTAAAAGAGAAGGCCAATGATGTTCACAGCAAGATTGATGAAATGATGGTTGATGTCAACAAGGCTAGAGATGAATTGAATCTAGCACGTGAAGAGCGTAAATCATGGATGGTTGACCATAACAAATCTATCGATAAAATGATGAAAACAGGTTCTCAATCTGACGATGTCGCTGAGTCATTAACCAAACAACTACTAGAAACTGGTAGTTTGACATTTGGTGGACTTAACAGCGAAGATATGCGTAGTTCCGGCTCTTCTAAGAAATCCAAGAAAAAGAAAAACATGCGTAGAATTAACATGAATGCATCTAGAAAGAGATGAGGCATTAGCATGTTTGGCGTCATTATGGCTGGCGGTCAAGGAACAAGATTGTATCCATTGACTGCTAATAGGCCTAAACCGATGGTCGAAGTGATNGGTCGTCCGGTAATCGAATATGTCAAAGACGCTATGTTGGATGCTGGTGTAAGTGAGATAATTGTCACAACTGGGTACAAGGGGGACATGTTAGAGGAATTAGTTAGTCATTGGAGTTCACAAGACTCTAGGCTAGAAAAATCATTTGTTAACCAAGAGAGCATACCTATGGGGACAGCAGGAAGCGTTAGGCTTCTTCTTGACCAACTACAAGATACTTTCATTGTAGGTTCAGGTGATTCTGTCCTCTCTTGCGATCTCAAGAAGTTAGTTGAGGCTCACAAAAAATCTAATGCTAAAGTTACTATGGCTCTTTGGGAAGTAGAAAATCCTTCAGAGTTTGGGATAGTTGGATTATCTAAGAATTCTAGCGGTGAGATAGATAGTTCTTTAGAAGAAGGATATGTGGTTCGATTTAAAGAAAAACCAAGGCCAGAAGATGCTTTCAGTAATGTGATAAATGCTGGCTTATATGTCATTGAGCCAGAGGCATTAGCACTTGTACCCGAGGGTGAAAAATATGACTTTAGTAAGCAACTATTTCCTAAGTTATTAGAAATGGATTGGCCAATTTATGGTAAGAAGATTGATGGTGTTTGGTTTGATGTTGGCTCACCAAGTGAACTCATTAGGGCTCAACAGGAATTGATTTGCAATAGAGAATCTCTACCATTTCCTATGCCTAGAGGTCAAGTTATCGGAGAGAATGGCTTTGAATTTGAAGATTGTAACTCAGATGGTGAAAATCTAGGTAGTGTTCTTTCAAGCGAGGTTAAAGTTGGAAAAAACTCTATGATTTCTAATTCTCTTATCATGTCGAAAACTATAGTTGGAAGTAATTGTAATATTACGGGAACTGTGATTGGCCAGAACGTCTCTATTGAAGACTCGTGTTCTATTTACAACTGTGTAATTGGAGATAATGTAAAGATAAAAAAGAATACTTCATTAAGAGATTCTAAGTTGGATTTGTGAAGTATTCTTACGGATAAATAAAATAATATTTTGCATCCGCCAAGTTGTTTCGCATGTCTACTGGAGCCGACCACCCGCATCGCTCTTACAACAGAACTTGGGAAGAAATTGAAAAAATGCTTGAAGAAGCGGAAAAAAGATTGATTCAATGGAAGGAATGGTATGAGCAGTGTCGTAAGACTGGCGACCTTGACGGAATGAAGGAATCTGCTAGGACTCACAAGGCTTTACAGGGTGTTGTTAAGACACTTAAGTGGACTCTTGGGGAAGAAGGCGTCAAGAACCCTCTAGAATGATTTTACCATCCACGCTGGTCAAGTCTAACTTCTAGAGTCTCTAATTCATCTCCAACCATAGCAGAGCCGAGTGTCATACCCATTGCTTCAGCAACTTTTGCACCATCATCATAATGTGCGGTTGCCATAACTATTGCATCCGCCATGGTCTTAGGATCTTCTGACTTGAAAATTCCAGAGCCTACAAAGATTCCATCCATACCCATTCTCATCATCAATGAAGCATCAGCCGGAGTAGCAATTCCTCCTGCTGAGAAAGTGACTACAGGTAATCTTTGCATTTTTTGAACATCGTTTAGGATTGAAGTTATTTCATCATGCATGTCTTGGTTAATTTGACCAAATGGTGTCATGTTATATGTTCCTGGAAGTTTAGATTGATTTGATAAGACTCGATATCTGTCGATTATGTGGCTTGCAGCATCGGAAATACCAGCATCATCAAGTAATTGTATTTGACGAATTTCTTGGTCTATTACACGAGCATGAGTTACAGCAGCGACTACGTTTCCTGTACCTGCTTCTCCCTTTGTTCTAATCATTGATGCGCCTTCCCAAATACGCCTAACTGCTTCTCCTAGTTCAGTAGCTCCGCAAACAAATGGAATCTCGTAGTCTTTCTTATTGATGTGGAAAAATGGGTCTGCTGGAGTAAGGACTTCTGATTCATCTATCATGTCGACACCCATCGATTCAAGAATTCGTGCCTCTCCGTCATGGCCGATTCTCGACTTTGCCATTACAGGTATCGAAGTACAATCTAAAATTCCTTGAATCATGTCAGGATGACTCATACGAGCAACTCCACCATCTCTGCGAATATCAGCAGGGACTCTTTCTAGGGCCATAACTGCAACAGCGCCTGAATCTTCTGCAACCGCTGCTTGTTCAGGATTGACGACATCCATTATGACTCCGCCTTGCTGCATTCTTGCAAAGCCTCTCTTTAGCAAGTCACTACCGTTTCTTAATTGATTAAAATCTACTGACATTGAAAAAACTCCAAATTAGAGGTGTACTCAGTCTGCTAGAACAGGTGACTCGCCTTCAGCAATCTCAGCATCAACCGACTCATCCGCATTTCTGTCAATCCAGGCTTCTTCTTCGTCTGGGACGTCGATATCAGCAAAAATTGCATCCACTGGACATTCAGGTATACATGCGCCACAGTCTATGCATTCATCAGGGTCTATGACCAAATAAGTGTCTGCTTCTCTAAATGCTTCAACTGGGCATACAGCAACGCATTCTTGGTATTTGTGGTCAACGCAACCGGATGTTACAACATGTGTCATTATTACTCCTCAAATAGCGTAGAAGCCCTCAATACTTAATCCCTTGTGAAGTGCCTAGTCAAAAAATATGACCCTGTTACCTCGCAATAATCTCTTTTGCTTGATTTAGTATATTTTTGGCTTCTTCTAACGGTGACTGACCAGGATATACTTCGAGTTTGGTTTGACCCTTGATTGATTTGGCATTTGATGAGACAATTACAAATTCTCCCCTGATTAATTCATCCAAACCTATTCTGAAATGTAGTGTATTGTTTTCATCCATTCTATCTTCCAATGAATCGATAAGTAGATCCAGATTATCGATACCTAATTTGGATAAAGATTTGATTGCTAATTTGTTCTTTTTTGTTATTGCATTAATCAAATGAATAGATGAACCATAATATGAGGTTGTTTTTTCAATCTCTACCAGTTCATCATCGCCGATTAAATCAGACATTGCATCGGCAATTAATATTTCATCTTCTAAACCACTCGCAGTGACTCTCCATGTCAAGTGGTGTACTCCCATATACAGGTCTCATATATTCTCATTCAATAGTTTAACGAGAGATTTTATCGATTATTTAATCAAGTAATACAGTAGTCTTCTTCAAATAGGGGTGGTTAGTCGGCGAATTGCAAGTGGGGTAGCCCCCGCAAGACATACCGAGATGATTCTGATGGCAGCGAAGAAAGTAAGTGCAAAGGCACGTGCAGCAGCACGTAAGCAACGTGATAAGTGGAAGATGAAAAGATGGTACACAATTCGTGCACCTCGTCATCCATGGGACTTCAAAAACATCGGAGAGACTCTCGGAGAGTCTGATGAACATATTTTAGGTAGAGTTTACCAAATGACTCTACAAGAATTTAATGGTGATTTCACTAAGATGCACGTCATCTTGAAATTCCGTGTCAAGGAATGTGTTGGGCAAGATGCTCTAACAACTTTCATTGGTCACCACCACCAAACAGATCACATAAGAAGACAAATCCGTCGATATCGTGGAAAGATAGACGATGTAATTGATGTTGTTACAACAGATGGTTACNTGGTTAGACTAAAGCCTCTGACAATTACTCAGAAGCGTGTTCAAACCTCTGTCAAGCAAGCAATGCGTATGAAAACTAGAGAAGTTATGCTAGCATTTGCTTCCAAGAACACATACTCAAAGTTACAAGAATCAATTCTTGGAGGAGAATTGGAAGAAGATATTCGCAAGGCTATCAAACCGATTTATCCTATACGCTCAATTTCCATTAGAAAGAGCCAGTTGCTACAAGAGGGTGTTATNTCTGAAACNGGTCCAACTCTTGATGAGATACATGCTGAAGAAGCAAGACAAGACTCCGAAATGAAGGCCAAGAAGGCAGCAGCTATTGCAGCAGCAATGGAAGAAGAAGAATCAGATGATTCTCCTTCTATTCTAGATGCAGCTGAAGCAATGGAACCAGAGTCTGAGAAATCAGAAACTTCAGAACCAGAAACTGTTGAAGAAGTAGTTGAAGAAGAAGTCGCTGAAGAAGCAACTTCTGATGAAGCAGTAGATTACAGTAGTATGACTGTTGCTGAGTTGAAAGAACTTCTCAAGGCCGCTGGTAAGCCAGTATCTGGTAAGAAATCAGAACTGATTGAACGTCTTAGTGCTTGAATCGAGTAAAAACAACATTCCTGTGCGCAGGTTTGACAAGTGATTACTAGGTGGACTAATTATGGAGCGTTTAGGTGTCATAGGCGGTACTGGATTAATTGACATGACTCTAGGCTCTCAAATTCAAGAGGCTGGATTGACTCTAATTAGGACTGATTCTATCACTGCAGAAACACCATGGGGCGATGTACCACTTACCTGCATGACTCTAAAGAAAGGTAGCGAATCACGAGAACTAATCTTCCTTCAGAGGCATCATAATGGTGAAGGAAGCAATATGCCGCCACATGCAATAAATCACCGTGCAAATATTATGGCTCTCAAAGATTCAGGTTGCGAAGCAATAATGGCTGTATGTTCAGTTGGGGCGATCGCACAGGATTTTCCTCCTGGAAAAGTATCTCTGGCAGAGCAATACATTGATTTTACCGGTGTAGCAAGCACTTTCCACGATGATGAAGCAGTATTTACCTCTGTTACAGAACCGTTTTCATTGGAAATAAATACAATTTTAGAAAATTTACTTCGCGAATCTCAAAATTTTGATGCTGATGAGAATTTGATGTATACATATTGGCTTGCCCAAGGCCCGCACTTTGAGACACGTGCAGAAATCGATGCCATCGAGAAACTTGGTGGAGATATGGTTGGAATGACAATGCCTCGCGAGGCTAAATTGGCGCGTGAGTTAGATATCCCTTATGTTGCAGTTTGTATATCATCAAATTGGGCAGCAGGGCGAGAACCAGGAGATTCTACTGCAGACTTACATCATCATGATGTTTCATCAAAAGCAAATACAAGACTNGGCCCTGTTTGGGATTGTTTGATTAAACTGTTAGGCTAAACACAACTTCTATCACCTTCCGAGCACTATCATCACTATGGAAGGAATGGATGTACATCAGTGGATGGATTTCGAAGCAAATAATGAATGGGAGACAATGATGAAGAAGGTCGCATCATTCCATCACAAGCATGACTTTGAATCAAAGAATGGCCATGATATGGGTTATAGAATAGCACTAACAGTTGAAGAACTCGGTGAACTCTCAGCAGCGGTAACCAAAGGTAAACCTCTCGAGGAATGTGCTGAAGAGATGGCAGATATTCTTATTTTNNTAATGGGTCATTCATTGGCTATGAAAATCGATCTTAAATCTGCCTTTGAAAAGAAATTTGCCAGGATTATGAAAAGAGAAGCACTCACAGGAAGGCTAGGTGTAAGAGTAACTGAATACAAACCAGAAAATTAACGAATGAAATGCTGAAAGACCATATCATATTGGTCTTTAACACCCGCTTCAACAACTCTCTCTCCAATTAAATGAAATCCTAAATCTTCGATTTCAGGAGCAAACGTATCTGCATCTTTGATTTCAGTTTGTATAATTGTACGATGAAGTTCCTTGACATCTTCTCGAAATAGTTGGTATATTTCTCCTCCTCCTATGATGTATACATCTTGCTTGGAAGATAATTCTTTTACTTCTTCATAACTCATTACTTCTACATCATCTCTAGCATTTCGACTCATAACTATACTTCTACGTCCAGGGAGTTTACCTGGTAGACTATCCCATGTTTTTCTACCCATTACTATCGTACCTCCNAGAGTAACTCTCTTGAAATGTTGCAAGTCAGNAGACTGTCGCCAAGGCAAATCACCATCTTTACCGATGGCTCCTTTGAGGTCACATGCATAAACAAAGATAATCATGAAATCCCTCAAATTGCTATAGGTGCAGAAATATGTGGATGGTGCTGATAATCTACAACTTCGAAATCTTCAAACTTGAAATCATCAATACTCATAACCTCAGGATTTAATTTTAGAGTTGGTAACGGTAATGGTTCTCTACTTACTTGTAATTTAGCTTGTTCCAAGTGGTTGGTGTACAAGTGAGCATCCCCTAAGGTGTGGACAAAAGTCCCAGCCTCTAATCCACAGATTTGAGCAATCATATGAGTTAGTATCGCATATGATGCAATGTTGAAAGGGACTCCCAAAAATACATCAGCGCTTCTCTGATATAATTGACAATTGAGTTTCCCATTTGCTACATGAAATTGAAAGAAAGCATGGCAAGGCATAAGTGCCATTTCATCAAGTTCTCCAACATTCCATGCTGAGACAATAATCCTTCGACTATTAGGATTGTTTTTTATCATATCAATCGCTTGTTCTACTTGGTCTATTATACGACCATTATTATCTTTCCATTCTCTCCATTGCTTTCCATAAACAGGACCTAAATCGCCATTTTCATCAGCCCATTCATTCCAAATACGGACTCCATTTTCTTGAAGATATTTGACATTGGTATCTCCTTTTAGAAACCAAAGAAGTTCATGGATTATCGATTTTAGGTGAACTTTTTTGGTAGTGACCATTGGAAAACCCTTAGACAAATCAAATCTCATTTGGTATCCAAATACAGAAAGAGTCCCAGTACCGGTTCTATCGCCTTTTTCTTCGCCATTCTCAAGAATATGATTCATTAGGCGCAAATACTCATCCATAGTTTCACCAATTAGAGGTTGATGTAGACAGCACTTGATGGTTATCTTTAGTTAGTCCTTATGTCCAGGAATACAGAATCATATTCTTCGTCAGGATTATCTAAGTATTCCAATCGATAAATAGTCGGAATTTTATCAAGAATCGGTGAAATAAAATCTATTGTTCCTTCTACTGAGACCATCTTGCATACATACAAATATCGAGATAATCTCCCAAGTTCGATTAAACATTCACGATATCTTTTATTTTCCAAATGACTTTTACAATNATCTAATAATTCTAAATCACGAAAATCGATATTAGAACTTTTAATGCCTTCAATCTCGCAAGTTTCTTTGAAATAACCAACTGATTTTTCCTCTAACGTTTCAGGAGTGTGTTTATGTGGCCAGCCAGAATTTCCTAGTAGAATCAGCGATATCATCGCATCACTAGCAGGTATGTCATCATTAGAGTCAAAGTCTGTTAATACACAGACATTCTTCATACTCATTGTTATCGATAAGTGGTCATTATTTTTCAATAATTTATTGGAAATACAAGAAAATATGTCGATTTGAATCTCTGGAGAGCCATCGTTAGATCGAATAAATGGCCTTGTACTTGATAATTCGAGTCTCCAGTTGGATGATTGATGAGCGATTTCGTAAAGTAATTCCAAACCTCTTAATTCTGCAGATAACTTTTCTTCATCAACTTCTTTCTCCAAAACCAATGGTCCCATGGGAGTATAAACGCTGCGCACAATATTTACGCGCTTCCACCATATATCAATTATGGAGCCCCAAGATGTTTAATCGAGGTCATCAATTGGTCGGTAAATTTTCTATAGAGTGAAGCGAGTCTAGCCTTTATCTCATGTTCATCTTGTTCTTTTAATGATTTTAAATCCTCAACACTAGTATTGCCACCTTTTGGGTCTTCTAACCATTCCATCCATGTGATTCCTTTTCCGATATTTATGTGAATTGGTTTCCATAATCGTGGTAGTTTGTGAGTTTGAGGTGACATCATTTCTCTTGTCCCATTTAGTGCGATTGGCATTACTATAGTTTCGGGGTATGAAGCAGCAAGTCTAGCTACACCTGTTTTTCCCGGTAGAAGCAAAGGTGCTTCGGTTTTCTTAGAACGTGTGCCCTCAGGGAAAATGCCTAATGCACTTCTTGCAGATAGTACATCTGCTGCAGATGATAGTGCTTGGTCTCCTCCTTCTTCTCTATGGGTTTTGATTTGACCAGTCATTTTCATAAATTGCCTAAGCCAGAAATTTTTGAAATGACCATCCTTTGCAAGATAATGTGCTTTTCTTCGAGATGATGCTATGATTAGTACTGGGTCGACGTGCGATAGGTGATTAGCTGCCAAAATAGTTGGTCCAGATGTTGGAATATTATTGAGACCAGAGGCTTTTATTCGCATAATTCCTCTGATTAGAGGAGAAAATATGAAACGGATAAAAGAGTAACCAGGAGTACTTGGAATGCTTCCATTATATGGCTTAATGTACCAATGTTGCTTCAATTCATTCCATGCCATCTCGAGTTCAGATGAATTGGGCATATTGTTAACTGAAATACAATACCCTTTGATAATTGCCACTGATTAAAGTATTTTTTTTCGTTTTTGATAGGTTCTGTATATTATTCGGATACGAAATTTCAAATCACATTCAACAGAGCAGTAGTCATGAGCGAGTATTACTCTAGCATTTTTACTCGCACCTCGACAGTCTTTGTGGTTTTTTTATTGTCGTCAATTATAATTTCTCCTAGTGTTATGGCTCAATCTGATTGGCAAGAAGATGGCTGGTTGACGACCTCTCTGGCCCAAGAAAGGCTAGATAATGGTGATGAATTTGGTTGCTATGGGATGCAAGGCCTCTCTTGGAAAGCAGACCCAGGTGCAGTCGCTACTGAATGTCGCCAGTATATCGAGCAACGTGTCTCCGCAAATCGATGGGGTGAATCTCCCATTTCCACCTTCACTCCTGATTCATTATCACAGTATCAACATCAGATAATTTCTGAGAATGGATTTATGGTTCATGGTGATAATACCAACTTGCAAGGTACTGCTTGGCATTCTTCAAATGATACGCCTATCGATATGCTTGATTGGTATAACCTTGGTAGGAGAGGAGGTAGTCTGGAACAGATTATCGGTTCTAAACAACAGGTGGAAGATGCAGTTGATGAGGGTGGCTTAGTAAATCTATATTGGATTGGTAGAGTAAATGATGCTACTATAAGGCACGATAAGGATATTGAACAATACATAAGCGAACAAGCAGATGCTTGGCTTACTACTTGGGGTCAAACTTGGTCTTACTGGAGTGCAAGTAAATGCTATCAATTAGACCACTCAATAAATCAAGTTGGACAAAATTATGTTTTATCCTTTGAGTCTTTAATCACTGAACAGTGTACCAGTATAAACCCAGGTAGATGGAATGTACCTCTAACTTGGGCCTTTGATGTTAATGATTCTCAGATTTTATCCATAATTGATTCAAATGGTGAAATGGAAAATATTTCTGAAATGCGCCATACAAAAGAGGGATACTCACACTATGACAATCAATATTTACATATTAGTATAGTAAATGGTAATAGGGTTAACATTACTTTGACTGGTAATGATTATGATATTATTGAGATGACTGAATTTTGGAATAATCACAGTGCAGCAATAACTATTGCAGCGCACGAAACGACAGATTTATTCAAATGGTCAAAGAGATTTGTAGATCAAGAAAACCTCGTATTTACTTGGCTTGTCATTCCAAGGCCAGCGGAAAGTAAGTCGCCTTGGATTCCATATGTTGCATTCACAGTAGGTGCAGGAGTAATCATTACTATGCTATTAGTCTTGAAAAATGAAGGAATTGGGCCACTTGCAAGAAGTGAAAATCATCTTGATACCATAAGTGAAGCCGAATAGATAGCCACTTTCGCTCAATAATGAGCGAAGCCTTCATGGCTGATTGGTCTGCCCACGATATGAGGCTATTCTATGGGAGGGGGAGATGTTAAGATTGACCCTTGGAGTAGTAATCAATCTACTGATTATTCCAGAATTATCGAACAATTTGGCCTTTCATCTATGGATAAAGTTCAGGTTAATGAACCATCTAAACTCCATCGAAGAGGAATAATTTTCGCTCACAGAGACTTAGATGTAGTATTAGATGCTAAGAATTCTGGTGATAAATTCGGTGTACTAACCGGACTTATGCCAAGTGGAAAAATGCACATGGGGCATTCGATGGTAATTGAACAAGTTAAGTGGTTTCAAAAGCAAGGTGGAGATGTAACCATAGCGGTGGCTGACTTGGAAAGTCAGGCTACCCGTGGTGTTTCACTTTCAAAGGGTAGAGAGATTGCACTGAAAGAATATATTTCTAATTATGCTGCTCTAGGACTAGATCCTGAAAAGACTCAAGTATATTTTCAGTCGAGTAGACCAATAGTTCAACGACTCGGATTCCAACTAGGTAAAAGAACCAATCTTAACGAATTTGAATCCATCTATGGCTTTTCAGGAGACACTAACTTAGCCCATGTTCAAGCCCCAATGGTGCAAGTAGGTGACATCTTACATCCGCAAACTGAGGAATATGGTGGATTGAGACCTATCGTTGTTCCCGTCGGCGTCGACCAAGACCCCCATCTTAGGCTAACTAGAGGATTGGCTGCTAAAACCAATTGGTTCAATGTTAATGATGGTAAGAACTCTGGAGTGGTCATAGGACTTTCTATTCAGGAAGATAATGCCGAAATATTAGGCCAACAGCCTAATGGGAGAATTGACAAAGCGAAACTTGGGGCTATATTTGATGGAATCGTTTCTTGTTTGAGTGCTATTGGATATTCCGACATAATTTCTAATCCTAAACACGGTACAGTGAACGTCCCAGGTGCAACATCAAAGGACAAAATTAGAATTCGCAGTAAATTATTAGAGTATGAGAGAGAACTAGGGGGAATGGGTCTCTTAGCACCTTCTTCAACATATCATCATTTTGCCGTTGGTTTGACTGGTGATAAGATGAGTAGTAGCAAGCCAAAAACTACAATATTTTTGGGTGATGAAATCGACCAGGTTGCCAAGAAGATCAAGCGAGCATATTCCGGCGGTCAATCCACCGTAGAAGAACATAGGAGACTTGGCGGTAATCCTGATGTGGATGTTGCCTATCAGTATATGATGTACTTCTTTGAAGATGATGATGAGTTCTTACAATCCATTAATTCCGATTATCGAGCAGGTAAGATTCTTGCAGGCGAAATGAAGCAATTATGTATCGACAGAGCCACGGAATGGCTTTCAGAATTACATGAAAAGCGCTCTCAAAATGAGCACTTAGTAAGTGAATTCCTCGCTTCAGATGCGATTTAATCATTCTTGGAAAATACTGCAGGGTCTGGTCCTACAGGTAAACTTTCTAATTCAGCCTCAGTCAGGTCTCTTTCTGTTGCGTTTTGGTCGATAATCATGGAGTGCCCATGAGGGTCAAGAAATTCTAAAGTCAACCTTACATCATCATCTTTTCCTACATTTTCGATTTGATATTTCATATCCTTGAGCCTAGTCATATCTTCATTGGAATTTTCATCGTCTAAATCTCCAAGAACCATGTCAATTATCTTGGTAAATCTATTTAAAACACCCTCAACATTTGAGACATATCCAGTTGAACTACTCCCTGGGTTGACCTCTAAATCTAGTTCAAGTATACTGACAGTACATGATGATGAACGTACAATTCTAGATTTTAGTTGTTCTTCATTTTCTAAAATCAGCGTCCATCCGCCAGCTTTTTTCCCTTCAGCAGGAATAAAATCAGTTTGTCTCCACCCACAACTGTGGCACATTACAGTAACTTGGGTATGTTCACCAAAGTAGGGTATTTCACTGATATGAGCAATCATATTGACTTCCCCGTGACGTGAACAAATTGGACATGGGATGTCCACAGGTTGCTCTTCGATCATAATCTTCGCCTGCCAAGTTCTTCTGCACTAGCGGCAAAAGCTTCCATTTCGATTCCTTTGAGTCCACGGCATCCTGGAGGTAAAAGCATTAACCTACTATCTGTAATTTGAATTATTTGACCTCCAAGGTCGCCCTCTATGAAGGTGTGAAGTTGATTGATGGCTGAAGAAAATTCTGTTTCTCTTTTGACTAATCTATTCATCTCCACTATTGCAGCATGTCCCTCAGACAGCCAATTTAGTAGCGTAGGGCATCCAGTGATATCGTTTAGAACTGCTCTATGAACAACTAAACCGGAATTGGTTTCTTTGATTGGGGGGCTAGAGTATAATTTTTCAAGGTCGTGATAAATCAAACCACTAGGCGCTGCAGGCTTTTCTTTAGTTTCAGACATGCTCGGCATTTCGAAGGTGTTCAGCCCCTCAGTATCTTCTTGAGCGATTGATTTTATCTCCTTTTTGAGAATTTTATCCGCTTTTGCAAGACTATCCAAATCTGGCATCTCTGGGATATTGGCATTTGAAAATGCATCCAATGAGGATTGTGCATCATCTTTTTCGACGCCCCTTTTCTTCCTCATATTCTCACCTGAAAGGTAGCGCTTCAAGAATACTCCCATCAAATCGACTGTAAGAGGTGATTTTTATGACCATAGTACTGTCGCCATTTCGTGGGGTTGAAATACAATCACGGATAGGGGAAATCGCACCAATGTTCAATAGGTGTCGATTACAGCGAGGAGATATGATGAATGCAGAAGCAAATGTTGTCAAGACTGGAACAAGTACGATAGGTATTACTTTCAAAGGTGGAGTAGTGGTTGGAGCTGACCATAGGGCAACTATGGGTCATTTCATCGCTAATAAAAGCGTTCAAAAACTATTCAAAATCGGAGAAAACTTAGCATTGACTACCGCAGGATTAGTTGGACATGCCCAATCTCTGTCTCGTACACTTTGTGCTGAAGTTGCTCTTTTTGAACTAAGAAGGCAGCAACCTATGACTGTTAAGGGTGCAGCGACATTAACCGCAAATATTCTTTCTGGAAGACCACATTGGGTTCAATTGCTTATTGTAGGGGTTGACCCAGATGGCGGCCACGTGTACTCAATAGATTCAGCCGGAGGTTCAATTCCTGACAAATATTGTGCTACAGGTTCAGGTTCTCCTTACATGTATGGTGTCCTTGAAGATGGATTTAAGGATAACATGACCGAGACCGAAGCATTGAAACTCGCGGCACGCTCCCTTCACGCATCGGGGCAGCGTGATGCAGCCTCAGGTAACGGAATGGATTTGGCTGTAATCACTGCTAAAGACGGTTATGTGCAAGTCTCCCAAGACCAAATTAAGAAATTACTTTCTTGAATTTACTTTCCCGCAGTTCGCTGCATTGTGTCAAGTACACACTGTTGAATGAGTTGTGGACTAGAGGTTTTATTATGCGCCTTACATTTAAAGAAGTAAAAGATGAGATATCTAAGATTGTGCCTAAGTCGATTGAATATTCAGTTGAGTTGGAAGCAGGAAACATTGCAATTGTTACAACCGAACCCCAGAAGTTCGGTGGTGGGGATGGACTAGTTGGAAAAATCGCCAAGAAAGTTCGCAGAAAGATAAAGATTCGACCAGATAAATCTATTGTTAAACCAGAACTCGAAGCTAAAGTTATAATTGAGTCTCTAATACCTGAAACAGCAGAATTGACTCAAATCTATTTCGATGGTTGTTTTAGCGAGGTAATAATCCAGTGTCAAAAGCCTGGAGATGCAGTTGGACGTAGAGGTGCCATAGTTGGCGAGATTAGAGAAAAAACCGGTTGGATACCTATTGTTGAAAGGACGCCACCAATTTTCTCAAAAACTGTTCACGATATCAGAGGCTATCGAAGTGCAAATGCGGATGAGCGTCGTAAATTATTGAAAGATTTCGGATTGAATATGCATAGACCAACCCGTCCAGGTAGTTCATGGGCTAGAGTAACCGCATTAGGCTCATACCGTGAAGTTGGAAGGGCTTGTCACTTTGTGACCACAAATGAATCACGAATTATGATTGATGTTGGCGTCAACATTGCTTCTGATACAGATCCAATGCCTTTCTTTACTGCCCCTGAAGCACTTCCTTTGGAAAAACTCGATGCTGTAGTTTTGACTCATTCACACCTAGACCATGCTGGAATGTTACCTGTTTTATTCAAGTATGGATACCGTGGACCTGTATATTGTACTCCACCAACTCGTGATTTGATGCTTCTTCTTCAATCTGATTACATCAAGGTTAGCGGAGCAGAAGGTAGAAGCCCTCCATATGATATGGAAGATATTCGTACATGTATGAAGCACGTAGTAGATGTTGACTGGGGAGAAACTACAGACATTTCTCCAGACGTAAAGTTAACATTCTCTAATGCAGGCCATATTCTTGGTTCTTCAGCAGTACATTTGCACATCGGTGAAGGAAAGCACAACATTGTATTTAGTGGTGACCAAAAGTATGAGAAATCATGGTTATTCGACGCCGCAAATACAAGATTCCCTAAGGTTGAGACATTGGTCATTGAATCAACCTATGGCGCATCAGGAGATTATCAACCATCTAGGCAAGAAGCAAATCAAGAATTACAAGATATCGTCACAAGAACAATCCAAAGAGGCGGTAAAATGATTTGTCCAGTTTTCGCAGTAGGTCGAAGTCAAGAAGTTATGATTGCTATCGATGAATTATTTAGGTCTGGTACAGTTAAGCCTGTACCGGTTTGGCTTGACGGTATGATTCAAGAAGCAACAGCAATTCACTCATCCCACCCTGATTACCTCACTAGTAGTCTTAGAAAATCATTGCTTCAAGACGATGGAGAAAACCCATTCACAAGCGAATGGTTTAGGCCAGTAAAAGGTCGAGAACTTCGTGAAAGTATTATCATGGATACATCTCCTTGTATTGTTCTTGCAACATCAGGAATGTTGAACGGTGGTCCAGTTATGGAATATTTCAAGAACTGGGCTCATGAAGAACGAAACTCTCTTTGTTTTGTAGGATATCAGGCTGAAGGTACACTTGGAAGAAGACTGCAAAAAGGATTTGGAGAAGTACCTATGATTATTAATGGCAAAACCGAGATAGTCAAGGTCGGTTGTGAAATGGTTACAATCGATGGTTTTTCAGGACACTCTGATAGAAGGCAACTGCTAGAATTTGTTGACCAATTACATCCAAAACCTAAGAATATAATTTGTCATCACGGTGATTATCACAAGTGTAATGAACTCGGTCATACTCTTAGAGAGAGATACAAGTGTCGTACCTATGCTCCAAAGAATCTTGAAACTGTTAGATTACTTTGATCACATTAATGGAATGTCAATATCCTCATCTAGAGGGTCGGGAACTTCGCTTTTTAGCGATTTAACAGAATCAAATGATGTTTTTCCTGAACTTTTTTTGGTCTTTATCGGTGATGCAGAATCAAAATTACCGCTTTTTTCATCCGAGTTGAATAGTTTCCAGTAAAGAATGACTATTGCAGAGGATAAAATGGTTGTGAAAATCAATATGCTGGAAGTATTTTCATCAATACTGGCTAGCATTATTGAAGTTAGAATGAGGCCAGCGGCCGCCGCTAAAATCACTCCACGATAACCTGCGACCATACATTGGGATGACCATGTTGTTCATGAACCTCTTGCGCTTGTCTTGTAATATGAAGCCGGGTCGAGTGCGTAAGACATGCCAAGGTTGGTTGATGACAGCTGTAGCGCCATGGGGCGAAAATGCTGAAGATGCATACGACCAAGGTTTGGTCGAAATGGGTCTTGGAGATACACGATTAATTGAAGTCAAAGGTGCAATGCTGCCTTTGAATTTCGAAGCAACTCCACCACGGGCTTTGCCTTTGGGTTCTTTGGTTGAATGTCACATTGCAACATCATACTCCTACAACGGGGGGAGTGCTTGTGCAGGAGTTGCATGGGCTTCATGTGTCACTCCTGAAGGAGATGAATGTGCAGTAGTTGCTACAATTTCCACTGAATTAGACTATGAAGAAACATCACTTCTCTTGAGGAGAAATTTGCAAAGAAGATTAGCAAGCAGGGACCTGGAAGTAATTTCTTTCGATGTAGCGGTCGATGAAGTGACTGCTGGTGCAGAACATCATGGAGTTGCAATGGCTGCTCTAATTCTGCCGAATTCACTTTCATTTGGAGGTAAGACTTCATCAGGACCTATCAGAGGTGGTTTGACCGTTTCATTGGATAATCAGCAGAAAAGAGTCGATGTCAAAGCACCAGCCGCTCCGGCACTTAGGCCAGGTGGCAGAAGAAATAGTGGCAATTCTGACTTTAGTTTGTAAGGGCATTATTCAAAAACTCTCGAATTAACAGATAACTATGGCTGAGTCATGGTTGGTTCTAAAATGTCCAGCATGCAAAATTTGTCATGGTCGTAAAAGTACTGGTCATTTATGCCCTCACTGCGGACAAAGGATTGGCGACAACTCCGAAGTTGTCGACAAAGCGGTTGATTCTAATGATTTGAGAATGAAAGTAGTTTTGGCAAATACTCCAGAAGAACTGAGGGCTTTGCTTCAATCAAAACTTTCCAAGGATTCTTCCTTAGTTGGTAAAGAGTATAATCCTGCAGCGGGATTGAGAGTAGTGAAAGATTCATGCGATGATAAAGGAATCATTTATCAAAAAATTATCGCTGAAAAACTGAGAAAAAATGGTCTAGAAATTGATGTTGTAGATTTTATGGAACATGTTGAGACTCAAGGTTTAGTCATTAGAATTGAAAGCGGCATATGGCAATTTCTTGAGTGAAGTTCATAGGTATGAAGTTGTGGCCAAGAACTACGGGCGTATGGGTTAGTTTGGCCTATACTCGGGCGTTTGGGACGCTTGGACCCAAGTTCAAATCTTGGTACGCCCACCATCATATCGGTACATTGCGAGTCGATCGACTCGATGTGCAATCCACCAAAACAGGGGGAGGGCAAAAACTGCTAAGGGATTTATTGTCCCCAAAAATAGGCTTGCGTATCCAAGCAGGTAAGCTGCAAACGCTAACCACATGAGTGGGGAGGTTTTCAAATGTCGAAAACAACGTTTATGATGTTCTTTAGTCATCATTAATCCAACACTGAAAAAGAAGCGTTTGGGCTTAATTCCTGATATTTCGTTTCCATAGACTGCTCGAACTGGTACATCTTTGACGTTCCAACCTTCAGATGAGAGGTGTATGAGCCAATAATTTGGATAACCATAGCCGTTCCATGAGTTGTTCCAATTCCAGTGTTGAAGCAACGTCGATGAGGATGCAGTATATCCACACTGAGGGTCTGATACCGTTCTTCCACTTGCTAATGTCGTCAACCATCCAAGAACCTTTGATGCACGACGCCTTGTCTTCGGCATTTGTTTGATATCGGTTGTATTCATCATCCGATTTCCTTTGACAAAATCGGTATTTCCTGCTAAAATTGGTTGCAGAAGCGACTCCAAATTATCTGGATCCATTTGCCCATCACCCGCCATGACGACACTGATGAATGGATGTCCTAGATTGTTGAGAATATATTGATGGCCTCGATCAATAGCTCCACCTACGCCAATTCCATTGGTCTGTAGGATGATTTTCTCAAATGAAGTTTGGATGGAATTGGCTCGTTGAGTAGTCTTATCTGTTGAGCCATCATCAATGACAACAGCCATATCAATAAACTCGGGAAGAGTTTCCAAGACTGTTCCTATATGCTGTTCTTCATTACGGGCAGGGATGACAACACCGATGTATTGTCCTTCCAGCATGTGCATTCCAATCGTTCGTCCACAAAAGGGGTTGTGTCCCAATCCCCATGAGGGAGAATTGAAAGGTAGGACGTCGACCAGTGGTTGT
>NHGH02000021.1 GCA_002172355.2 Euryarchaeota archaeon TMED132 | reverse complement strand
TTTTCGAGAAGGTATTTTGGACGTATGCTCTGAAATGTTGAAAGACTTGGTCGGGGCACTAGCAATCATGAACCCAATAGTAGCCTCCCTCCTAGAATTCAATCAAGCCTTCGAAATACCGAAACTGGATAGCCCCGGACTTGGCCCTGATGAAATGATTGAACTAAGAATTAAACTTCTTGTCGAAGAGGTTCAAGAGTATGCTGAAGCCGCAAGAGCTGGTGATTTAGTAGAGGTTTTAGACGCTTTAGCAGATATTGGATATATCCTTGCTGGAACAATCATCAATCACGGTATGCAAGACATTTATGATGATGCTTTCAATGAAGTACATAGATCAAATATGGCTAAACTAGTCGATGGAAAGGTAATTCGAAGAGAAGATGGAAAAGTCCTGAAACCTGAAGGGTGGCAACCTCCACAACTGGCTCAATTTCTAAATTAGCCAATAGGTCGGAATTATTGCTAAGTACCGTTTGGGCTAATCATGACCCGCCCAGTTGCATTGGTTACAGGTGGTGGCCAAGGTATTGGTGCCGCAACTTGCAAAAGATTATCAGAGGATGGTTATGATATTCTATTGACTTACAATAATTCATCAAAGCCTGCTGAAATGTTAGTTGCTGAAATTCGTGAAAGTGGCGGAGATGCACTTGCAGTGAAGGTAGATTGCTCTGATGATGGAGAAGTTGGTCTTCTTGGAATACACCCCTGGATGGCTAAATCAATTGACGTACTGGTTCTAAATCATGGAGCATACAATCGAATTTCGGCTAATGAGATGACTCTAGAAGTTTTAAGAAAAACAATGTCGATTAATTTTGAAGGTGCAGTTAGCGTTTGGAAGGCTGTACAACAGCATCTAACGTCTGATGCTAGAATTGTAGTGGTAGGCTCACAACTGGGAACTAAAGGTTCTCCTCATGGTGCGGATTATTCTGCATCAAAGGCAGCATTAGCGATTTGGGCTCGCTCATTAGCCCAAGAAGTTGGTCCAGAAGGAAAAAGAGTCAATGTATTAGCGCCGGGATACGTTGATACAGCAATCCTAGCCGGAGATAGCAAAGAAAAGCGTACATTTAGAGAAAATGAAGTTCCGCTGAAAAGAGTGGGCAGTCCTGAAGATATGGCTTCTACTATCTCTTTTTTGACAGGTCCAGACTCTTCTTATATCACCGGTGCAATCATTCATGTCAATGGTGGATTATACCTACCTTAATTATGCCATAGTTCAAAACCATTCGCCATTTGAATATTATTGCGGGGCTTTGTAATGACTAGTGACTGGGATGATGATGGTGATTTTGAATCACTTGCAGACCACGACCCGGGAAGTCCAGATTTACTACAAAGAGACCCTTTTGACCTTTCCAAAGCCCTTGAAGGAGCTGCTCTAGAACATTTACGGCCGGATGTAAAGCGTATCGTGATGCATACAGAATATACCCCTTCTGGAGACCAGCCAAAAGCAATTGAAAATTTGATTTCTCAATTGGAAAATGGCCAAGAAAGATGTGTCCTACTTGGAGTTACTGGAAGTGGTAAAACGTTCGCTATGGCTAAGGTAATCGAGAAATTGAACATTCCAACCTTGATTATGAGCCATAACAAGACACTTGCTCGACAATTATACCAAGAAATGGCAGGTTATTTTCCCGAAAATGCTGTTGATTACTTCGTCTCCCACTACGACTACTATCAACCCGAAGCATACCTAGCAAATCGTGACTTGTATATCGATAAAGAATTATCAATAAATGAACGTATTGAGCAAGAACGATTTGCTGCTGTCGCCTCTTTAGTAACAAGGCCTGATTGCATAATTGTGTCATCCGTTTCATGTATTTACGGACTGAATCCTCCTGAAACCTTTCTTGAATCACACGTTAGGTGTCATATAGGACAAAAAATCGAACCTGTCGATTTACTAAAGGAATTGGTCGCATTACAATATACCCGTACAAATACCGATTTAACTCGTGGAAGTTGTCGCCTTAGAGGAGAAGTCCTAGATGTATGGATGCCAAGTAGAGATGACCCGTTAAGGATACAATTTGACTATGAAGGGGTAGTAAAAATACAGGTCTGCGACCCTGTATCTTGGGAAACTCTCGACGTACTAGGTGAAGCATGGATACATCCAAAGGAGTTTTTCATGACAAGCCCAGAACGTTTTGAAAATGCTTTGATATCAATTGAAGACGAACTAGATGATAGAATTGCTCACTTCAATAGTTTAGGCAAGGATTTGGAAGCCAATCGTATCGAACAAAAAACAAGGTATGACCTTGAAATGCTTAGAGAAATTGGCCACTGTCAATCAATTGAAAATTATTCACTTCACTTTGACGGCAGGGATAGAGGACAAAGGCCCTATTGCTTGCTAGATTTCTTTGCAGCATGTGCCAAACAGTTCCATGGGAATCCAGAAAAATTCCTAGTGATAATGGATGAATCTCACGTTAGTTTACCACAAGTTGGAGGAATGTACCACGGAGATAGATCTCGAAAAGAGAGTTTGATAGAGCACGGGTTTAGATTACCTACCGCAGCAGATAATCGGCCACTAAAGATTCCTGAATTTCAGTCTCTAGTACCCCAATTGGTCTATGTTTCAGCAACCCCTGGTGAAAGGGAATTAAGGCATCTTTGTGAAATCACAAATCAAAAAATTCCCAATGGTTTATTGCATGCCCAATCGGGAGGTGGTGCGAAAAAACCAGACTTAGACAAAAAGCACCCTGATGCTGAAAGTATGTATGAAATGATCCAAAGTATACAACACATATCGAAGATGGAAATTAGACCTACTGGTTTGTTAGACCCTACTCTGGAAGTACGACCTACCAGTGGGCAAGTGGCTAATTTACTCTCGGAAATAAATTACAGGATAGAACAAGGTGAGCGTTGTCTTGTTACCGTACTTACGATAAAATTCGCTGAAGAGGTTGCTTCATACCTAAATGATATGGGAATTAAAGCTCATCATCTGCACTCAGAAATAGATACTATACAGAGAAGTGAAATTATCAATGCTTTGAGACTTGGATTGATCGATGTCATCGTAGGGATAAATCTCCTGAGAGAAGGTTTGGACATTCCTGAAGTTAGTTTAGTTGCTATTTTTGACGCTGATAAGCAAGGTTTCCTTAGAAATGAAAGAAGCCTATTGCAAACAATGGGTAGGGCTGCTAGAAATGTTAATGGAAAGGTTCTGCTATACGCCGATAGTGTATCTCCTGCAATGCAAGCAGCAATTCAACAGACATTGGAAAGAAGGGCCCGCCAAGAAAAACATAATCAAGAAAATGGAATAACCCCCAAAACGATTGTTAAAGCACTTCCTGAAATGAATTCAAAAGATGAAGATTTCATTTCCGGAACCACAACGGATGGTACTGGGAGTAAGAGGTTAGTCGCCAAAAAGGGTGGCAGAAAGGATGGAGATTGGGCTACTAAATTGAATCTCGGCGCTGGTGCTTGGGCTCATAGCGAAAATAATCAGGATTCGTTAAATTCTTCAATTGAAAAATCGAATTCTCAATTGACATATGATGAGCCGGATGATGTCAAATATAACCTTTCACCAGAGCAGATTAAAGATTTGTTAGCAGAATTGAATAGTGCTATGAAAAAGGCAGCGATAAACCTTGATTTTGAACAAGCGGCCAAACTTAGAGACCGGATTTTCGAACTTGAGCAAATGCTTTGAGAGTGGACAGATTCATTTGTAATTGCTATTTGGGCGTGTTATGGCGATTTCACCCGATGATTTTGATATCCCTGTCGAGGACTATGATTTCTCAAAAGTTTCGGACCCTAAATCATTGATAGATCAAATGAGTTCTGCGGGCGGATTTACCGCTACAAAATTAGCCTTGGCCAGAGATATCCTAATAGATATGAAAAAGGAAATTGATGATGTTGACGGTGATGCTTCAAAGGTTTGTAACTGGCTTTCATTCCCAGCATGCTTGTGTGCCACCGGCACAAGAGGTTTCTTCGTTGAAGCGATTAAGAAAAAGATGTTCAATGTCATCTCGACGACTTGTGGAATGCTAGATCACGATATCGCTAGAGCATACAAAAAGTACTATCATGGAGCCTTTGAATTAGACGATATTGAACTAGGTGAACATTCATTGATGCGACTTGGAAATGTGATCGTTCCAAATTCATCATATGGTGAAATTATCGAAGAGGTTGTAATGCCGGTTCTAGAAGACATATACAATGACAGACTCAAAGAAACTGGTAAAACTGGCGCTGATGCTTGGATAGGTTTTGGTTCGATACATTTGGTATGGGAACTTGGTAAAAGAATCGGAACTCCTGATTCATTGATTTATTGGGCGGCAAAGCACAAGATTCCAGTTTGTATTCCTGGAATCACCGATGGTTCAATCGGTGCACAATTATTCATGTTTAGACAAAAGTATCGAGACTTCCACATAGATACTTTAGCCGATGAACAAGTGATGAGTGATTTAACTTGGGATGTTGATGTATCCAATGCCTTAATGGTCGGCGGTGGAATTTCAAAGCATCACGTTATCTGGTGGAACCAATACAGAGGCGGGCTTGATTCTGCAGTTTATATCACAACAGCACCAGAACATGATGGAAGTTTATCTGGAGCTAGACTTAGAGAAGCTATCTCGTGGGGCAAGATGCGCCCTGAAGCACCAAATGTTTGTGTAGAAGGTGATGCTAGCGTCTTACTACCATTACTTGGTTGCGACATTTTTAATCGATGAGGGAATATTATGAAAAGAATGATGAAAGCACTTTTGTTGACTTGTATAATGGCTACTTCAGTATTATCTGGTTGCTTTGGCAGTGAAGAAGAAGAAGTGGTTGTTATCGATAAGGGTGTATTTGATTTCGAAATAGGAAATAGAACATGGTATCATTATCCTGGTGGAATAGATGCTATAGGAAATAGTAGTAACCTTAGCGGAAATAATATTCCATTCTATTCTACATCGTCCTATTATGGCATTGGTATGTCTACTTTCGAGCCAACTATGGGAATAACATCTACTGGTAATTTGTATATCACTAGTTGGGGTAACGGCAATTCAGGTTCAACAGCTATTGTACAATGTAGCAATATGGTTGAAATGACTTCTATTAGCGACTATTCTTGTGTCGATGTATATGGAGCACAACCACCTGTACCAAATTCAAATGACCCATATGTATATGTTGACCCATGGACTGATAGAATTATGAAATTCGACATGCATGCATTAGGAGGCATGACAGTTGAATGGAGCGATGATGAAGGTGAATCGTGGTCATTACCTTATATCGCAACTGGCTATTCTGTGCAAGACCACCAAACTATTGCTTCTTCCCCATATGGAGGTATTCTTCATGAAACCCTTTGGGTATTCTGTATTAATGGAAATTGGCCTTCACCACTATGCTCTGCAAGTCAAGATGGTGGATTTACTTGGGGACCTGAACTACCCGGCGCCCCTATCGACTGTCAAAGTGGGGGATTATCTGCCCACATCATCGGCGCAGATAATGGCAACTTCTATCGTGGCCAAATAGGTTGTAATGGAGAAGGTTATTCGATGTATAAAACCGATAATGGAGCGTTGACTTGGAGCGAACATGTACTGCCAACAGAAGAATCTGGAACTGCAGACACATGGAATGCTGAAGAAGCACAAGTCGACACAGATAGCGAAAGTAACGTCTATGCAATGTGGATGGGTTATGATAACTTACCATACTTCTCATATTCAGTCGATGACGCAAATACCTGGTCAGATGCAGTTATGATTGCCCCTGGACACTTACAAGGAACTGGCTTTCCTGTAGTTATCGCAGGAGACCCTGGTAGAGTTGCCTTCGGTTACATCGGCGAAGATGGCGATGGATTGTGGGACGGTTATATCTCAGTAATGACTGATGCTTTCAATGAAACACCACTTATCACTACAGTACAAGTAAATGCAGATTCTGACCCATTAGACAATGCAAGTCCAACATGCGGCTATGAGAGATGCGGTGGATTTGGCGATTTCATCGATATGCAAATAGATGCTTATGGCCGACCTTGGCTTGCACTTTCCCATAATCCAAATGGCGACACCGGTATCTTTGGCACACTGACTAATGGACCAACATTATTTGGAAATTTAACCGCTCTTACTGAGATCCCTGAAGGTGGACCTCAAACCCTATAATCGGTTTAGTTCATTTTTCCAATTAGAAAATGCATCAAACCAGTCCTGATAGGAGTCATTGGACGCCAACCATCACCATCTGCCAGAACAAGTGATTCGTGCAAGGGTTTCAAATCTGGGCGGATGTTTTGTTTCGATTGTTCAACTGTCACAAGTTCGATGTTTGGCGTACTTGGAGAAGACAAGTGTTTTGTTGTGAAATCTCCTGATTGGCCCGCAATTGTCCTATTATACAGCATCTCTAATTCCTCGAATACTTGACCTGCATCCCAACTTCGTCGACCCGCTATATTGACTTCTAGGTGATTAGGATGCTCACTAAGTATCAATCTAGAAATGGCATCGGCAACATCAACTTCTGCAACCCACCAACCTATATCTGCCGTAATATCAAAATCCTTACCTTCAACCAATGACTCAATCATAGCATCTAATAATTGATTTTCCCAAGGTTGTAAGGACTTACTTGGAATCATATCATGTATCAGAAAATGACTATCCACTTCACCAGCGTCTATTTCCACCATATTATTACTAGGCGTGACTAGAATCACTTCAACCCCATCCACACCAATTCCAACTTGCGGATCATCATAACTCGCGGTATAATTATCAAACCCTAGGAGAAGTACCCTATTTCCTGCCACAATAGGGTTCTCTTGACAAGATGAAATATTTGATTTAGAGAATTCCAGTTCAGTAGAAAATAGCTTGTTCAAATATTGATGATTCTCTTCTTGGACAATGATGTCTAACTCATCACGTAATAGGCGTTGGATAACAGAATGGCCAAGAGAACCTAGTTCTCCTCTAATGTGAACACAAGCCCTCTCCATCATGACTATGCTATCGGTTCACAAATGTAAATTAATAGCATAAAATAGTTACTCGGGGATTTAATTTTTCAATTGAAAAATCTATTTTCTAATTGGAAAATTGACTGTTGTTGTTGTGAAGTATTCTGGTGATCAAAATGACAATGCCGTAGGTCAGCCAATCTAGAATCAATTGAAGTTAGGATATTATTGGAAATAAATAGNTGTGAGAATTTCATGAAATANAGATTTAATNATANTAACTTATATTGGAAATAAGATTATACGACATTAGTTAAAATCGATTTTTTTATCGCTTTTTCAATTGAAGTGAGAACAATTATACGACATTTTCAATTGGATTTCGACTAATTTTATCCAAAGAGTATAAGACCCTCCACGAAAGAGGACNATTTAACGGGAAGACCCCGATAACGAGATGGGAAAAATGANAAACGAAAAATACGACATCCAGGAATTACTCCAAAGAGATGTATATGTAAATGATAAGAAAGTCGGAACAATAGTTGGTGAGCGTCACCATCCTAATGAAGCAAGAGTGCGTTCAATGCGNATTCAAGTGGAATCTGATGTTGCTGATGAATACATGAGAAAGCCTGCTGAACTAGCNCCTCTGCCTAAAGAGTTAGTACATAGCATTAGAAACGATGGCACTGTAAAATTGTCAAAATCTATGCGTGAACTGCAAAGAAGATGGAGAAACACAGTACGCATAGATGAAAAACTGTATGCNCCTGATGAAATGCTTGANCGAGCNGTACTAGACAACCAAGGAAGAGAGNTCGGAGTAATTACCGAACTTTTCAAAGTAAAGNGAACNTACAAAGGNGTCATCGTNCAAACACGCCTTGGAATNCAGAAGGANTTCGGCATCGANTCNAANATTAGAATTCCAATTACTGCATTCTCNAGAACNAGAGAGAGATTNGATGAAGTAGTTCTNTCAAGNACTTTTGANAGAGTACTACAATTNCCCTCATACATTACAATCAATTCTTTGGAAGAAGAGTGATTNGTAAATTCACCTGATAAGTAGATTAATTATTCCGTCACTCTTATGACGGGGAGGTTAGTCGGCGAGTTTACCCTTGCGCGGGTAGCTTAGTCGGTTGGAGCACCCGGCTGATAACCGGGAGGTCGCAGGTTCAAGTCCTGCCTCGCGCACCAAAACGTAAATTGCACACGCAAAGAACATGAATGTCCACCACGAGGGTTGACCAGAGGGGACACGATGGTAGTACTGTCAGGTAGTAATTCAAAACCCTTAGCTAAACAACTTGCTGAGACTCTGAATTGGGAGCATCATTCACTTGAAACTCGAAGATTTCCCGATACTGAAGGATATATTAGAATCCCTAGNGAAGTAATTGATGCTGTTCGAAAAGAACCCGTGGTTTTGGTTTCTAATACCTTCCCTGATTCTGGAATTGTTGAAACACTACTAATGTTAGAAGCCATCAANGATGTTAGGTCTGGAACGATGGAGAATCTAAAAAATATTGGACCTCAAGAATTAGATGATGTCGGACCAGGCATTTTGCTAGCAATNCCATATTTTGGATATTCGAGACAAGATAAG
The DNA here is from genome assembly GCA_002172355.2 of Euryarchaeota archaeon TMED132. GTDB lineage: Archaea > Thermoplasmatota > Poseidoniia > Poseidoniales > Poseidoniaceae > MGIIa-L1. Next base: position 32,719 of record NHGH02000021.1, on the reverse strand, counting down.
AGATTTAATCCTGGTGAAGCAATTTCTGCNAAGGCNATTGGCAATCTTCTAGCATCTAGGTGTGATGGAATAATTGTTTTTGATATCCATGAGCCNAAGGTTCTTGGCGGACTATCTGTGCCAGTGGCTTTCACATCTGCAATGCCTGAATTAGCACTACATCTTCAACAAGAAGTCAAACCTGACTTTATACTGTCACCAGATAAAGGGGCCATTGANCGTGCATCTGAAGTTGCAATAGCAATCGATTGCCAATTTTCATACCTAGAAAAAACTAGAATTGATGCCCATACCATCATACACAAGGCCAAGGACTTAGATGTCGATGGAAAGATTGTCGCTATTGTCGATGATATGATCGCAACNGGAGGTACAATCTGTAGAGCTGCAGACGCACTTAGAAGTCAAGGAGCNGTTGAAGTTCATGCTGCTTGTTCACATGGATTATTCACTGGTGGAGCGATTGCTCGCCTAGTTAGATATGTTGATGGTGTTCACTCGACAAGTTCACTCCCAAATCCTCGAGATGTTATCTCCGGCGGACCTGCCTTGGCGCGCGGTGTTTTTGAGTTGATGGAGCGTCTTGGATTGAAACTTTAGGCTCTTAGTAGAGCATTTAATAATATTATCTAAGCCCTAATTCGGCCATATTTTGCTTATTTTCAAAGTCCAATTCTTCCGTCGCGTTTATATTGTTGAGGTTCTGCGCATGGTTGCCTTTAACAAGAGGATGGAGCGAATTCCAATGACTGTACACGTGCGTTTTGAAACCCCAACTGAAGTATCTGATAAAATATATGAAATGATTCAATCCAATTCAAATGGAAGAATTAAGAAAGGAAGTAACGAAGTTACTAAGACTGCTGAACGTGGCACTGCTCAGTTCATTGTCCTAGCTGAAGACGTTAACCCTCCTGAACTACTTGCTCATATTCCTTTGATTTGTGAAGAAAAAGGAATTCCATACGGATATGTCCCTTCTCAAGAATTCTTGGCTTCCGAAGCAGGACTTCCAAAAGGAGTTAAGACTGCATCTATCGCTGTTATGGAAATTAACAAAGGCGCTCAAGACAAATTCAATGAAGTTGTTGAAATCATCAACGGATTGAAGGCTTGAACCAATTTTGGAGTGGAAATAATATGAGCGAAGATCTTGGTGGATGGCCCGCAGAAGTGGTCGAAATTGTCGGAAGAACCGGTATGACCGGCGAAGCAACTCAGGTTAAGGTCCGTGTTAATGACGCACCTAATCCAAGAGACGTAGGCCGTATTATCTCTCGAAATGTCTTGGGACCAATACGTGTCGGAGATATTCTAATGCTGAAGGACACTGGTCGTGAAGCACGTAAACTAAATGCTAGGTGATCTAAAATGCCAGAAAGAAGAATTTGTAGTTTCTCTGGAGAAGAGATTGAGCCAGGAACTGGTATGATGTTTGTTCGCCGTGATGGTAGTATCATGTGGTTCAAGAACTCTAAAGCCAGAAAGAACATGGTCAAACTACGTAGAAACTCTCGTAAAGTAAAGTGGACTCGTCATTTCGTAAAAGGCGGAATGTAATCACTGGCTGTATCTTACTTCCGTATGCCTCATAAAGGGGTTGTTTTTGGGAAGGATTGGTGAACGATATGGAAACAACATATGTAATGATAAAACCTGATGGCGTACAACGTGGATTGATTGGAGAAATTATTGGAAGGTTCGAACAAAAAGGTTTGAAGCTTGTCGGTTTGAAATCAATTATCCCAAGTGAAGAAACCGCACGCTCACATTATGCGGTTCACTCTGAAAGACCATTTTTCCCTGGATTGATAAAATTCGTAACCTCTGGACCTGTCGTTTGTATGGCTTGGGCCGGAAGAGATGCAATCAGTGTAGCTAGAAACTTGATTGGTCCTACCAATGGAAGAGAAGCTGCACCTGGTACTATTCGAGGAGATTATGGAATGGACATTGGATACAATATGATTCATGGTTCTGATGCTCCTGAAACTGCTGAGTTCGAACTCGGACTTTGGTTCCCAGAAGGAGTAATGGACTGGGACCAAACCATCTCAAGATGGTTTTATGAGTGATTGCCACAGACCTTACTCCCATAGTGGAGGGATAGATGATGGCAGAAGAGATAGAAGAAGAAGTAGTTCGCGGTGAAAACCGTCAACCTATTGTCTCTGTCTTAGGTCACGTCGACCATGGTAAAACGAGTGTACTTGACCTAGTAAGGTCGATTGGCTCAGAAAGACAAGCCAGCGTGATGGATAGAGAAGCCGGCGGTATTACTCAACATATTGGAGCGACTGAAGTTCCAGCAGATGTCCTCAATGACACATGCGCAGCAATGCTTGGTGGTAAAAATTTCAAATCACCAGGACTACTATTTATCGACACCCCTGGACACCACTCATTTGTCAGCCTTAGAAATCGTGGAGGCTCGGTTGCTGATATTGCAATACTGGTTATTGACATAATGGAAGGTTTGCAACCTCAAACTATTGAAAGTCTAAACACGTTGAAAGAAACCAAGACTCCTTTCGTAATTGCTGCAAATAAAGTTGACAGAATACATGGTTGGACCTGCGAGCGAGGTCGATCATTCATGCAATCTCTAAAAGACCAGAGAGAAGATGTAGTCTCTCTATTCGAAGATAGGTATTGGAAGATATTGGGCCAATTTTCCGAACATGGATTTAATATTGAGAGATATGATAAAATTCGCGATTTCACACAAAATGTAGCTGTAGTTCCTATGAGTGCCAAAGAAGGTGAAGGATTACAAGATTTACTTGCGGTAAGTGTTGGTTTGGCTGAAAGATTCCTTGAAGACAGACTAACTGATACTATTGGTCCAGCGGAAGGAACTGTTCTAGAGATGCGTGATGAAATTGGAATGGGTAAAACGATTGATGTAATACTCTACAGAGGTTCGTTAAAAATTGGAGACAATATTATGCTAGCCTCAAATGATGGCCCTTTTTCAACTCATATCAAAGGACTAAAACGACCAAAAGGTATGTCTGAGATGAGAGATGCTGGTAAAAGATGGGTTAATTTCCCAGATGTACAGGCTGCGTGTGGAGTGAAAATTGTTGCACCAAAGCTTGAACAGGCTATTGCTGGTACCACACTTTATCTTGCCAATACCGAAGAACAGATTGAAAATTCCAAGAAAGCGATTCAAGAAGAATGGCGAACGATTTACGATAAAATGCCGATAATGTGTTCTGTTTGTGAAAAGGTTTCACCACGTGTGGAATTTATTGAAAATTGTCAAAAAGGAACTTGTAAAGGCGCTATTGAAGAGAAGAATGGTGTAGTGATTAAAGCAGATACTGTTGGAGGGCTTGAAGCCTTGGCATTTGAATTATTCAAACTTAAAATCCCAGTCCGTCAAGCCAGTGTTGGGCCAGTAAATAAGAAAGATATTTTGATGGCTAAATCAATTAAAGACCCTCTTAATAGAGCGATTTTAGGATTCTCGACCAAACCAAATAACGAAGTGGCTGATGAACTAAAAGGCGATGATTCGGAAATAAAATTCTTCAATGGCTCTATTATCTACCATATCCTAGATAGTTTTGAGGAATGGAGAGAACAAACAAAAGCCGATATTGAGGCTGAACAGCGAGAATCTTTGGTTTACCCAGGGCGTTTGCTGTACCTTAAAGACCATACATTTAGGGCAAAAGGTCCAGCGATTGTTGGCATGAGAGTTGTTGGTGGTCGTGTACATATCGGTCAAAGATTAATGAAGTTAGATGGTACATCTGTAGGCCAGATAAAGAGTCTAAGAACCCGTGATTCTGATGATGTGAAAGAAGCAAGACAAGGTGATGAAGTCGCTGTTGCTATTCAAGGTCCAACTGTTGGCAGGCATATTGAAGAATTGGACGAGTTCTATGTCGATGTACCTGAAAAGCATGCTAAAAGATTGAAGAAAATCGAACTCACTACTGTGGAACAAGAAATTTTAGATGAATTGATCAGACTTCATCGTAAAGATAATCATTTCTGGGGCCGATGATGCTATTTTCACCTTCTGGGTGATACATGATGACATATTACAACCTCACATTGATATATNCAATGACGCTGATAGTCAATTACCAAAGGTGATTATGAGTATGGAAGCAGGATTATCGGCAAATGCNGGAATGAGTCAAGCCGCTGGAACCCAAGACCTAATCGGAACTGTTTCTGCCATNTCATCAAGTTTGATGAATGAAGTTAGCAAGGTTATTATTGGAAAGAACGAAAACCTTCGAAGAGTTACTGTTGGAATTCTATCAAACGGGAATATGCTACTGGAAGATTTCCCTGGACTTGCTAAAACATTGCTAGCAAATACTTTCGCTCGTGCACTTGGATGTAAATTCAAGCGTGTTCAATTTACACCGGATTTACTACCATCTGATATCATGGGCACATACATGTATGACCAAAAGTCTGGTGAATTCAAACTACGTGCCGGACCTTTATTCTCTAACATCTTGCTGGCTGACGAGATTAATCGTGCACCTCCAAAAACCCAAGCCGCTTTACTTGAGGCTATGGAAGAAAAGCAAGTTACCATTGAAGGTATTACCCACAAGCTTCCTGCACCGTTCGTNGTAATTGCCACACAGAANCCTATCGAACAAGAAGGTACATATCCACTTCCTGAAGCACAAATGGACCGTTTCTTGATGAAGATGAGTATGGGCTATCCTGACCGTTCTGAAGAGAAAGCAATTCTAGCCAGAAGAAAACTTAGAGGAAAAGATNATCATGATGTCGAACAAATAACCTCGCCAAAGAAGGTTGTTGCAATGCAAAAAGCACTGGAAACAGTTCATGTCGACCCAGCAATTCTCTCATACATCGTCGAAATTGTACAAAGAACTAGAGAAGACCACAGAGTAACCAACGGTGCCTCACCTCGTGCATCACAATCACTGTTCAAGACNGGTCGTGCCGCTGCTGCTATTGCTGGAAGGAATTATGTTATCCCTGATGATATCAAAGGCATTGCTCTACAGATCATCAGCCACCGTATCAATATGAAACCTGAAGCGAAGATTCGTGGAATTACAGGAATGCACATCGTTAGAAAGATTCTATCCGAAGTGCCTGTTCCAGTCATACAACCTGCTTGAAATCAATCAATCAATGCTTGCATTGAAAGAGGAGAAACATNCTCATCACCATTGTCCGAGAGTGNGTTAGTATGAATCCTTACAAAATGGTTGTCGCTGTGGCTAATCAAAAAGGAGGCTGTGCAAAAACTACTACCGCTGTCAATCTAGCAGCAGCATTGGCTAAAGGTTCTCGAAAACAAGGCCTCCCACCTGCAAAGGTTCTGTTAATCGATCTTGACCCTCAAGGAAATTGTGCAACTTCATTTGGCGTTGAGAAAAAGAAAGTCAAGAAAACAGCATATGACTTATTAGCCAATGAATCAGGGGAAGATTTGCCTCTAATGGAAGAATACCTAATCAATCCAAAACAACTGACTGCTAGTATGCAAGAAGCATGGAGTATGCGAAATGGGGGGAAGAAGGCTCCTGAAAATCTTTCAGTTGGAAACTTGTGGTTNCTCCCTAGTGACATNCATCTTTCAGGTGCTGAAATTGAATTAAGCCACAAGATTGGCAGAGAAACTCGACTTCGTGAAGCACTGGCCCCAATTATTGACCAATTTGACCACATTATCATTGACACTCCCCCTTCACTGGGATTATTATCAATCAATGCGATGTGTGCTGCAAACTGGGTGATGGTACCTGTACAAGCAGAATATTATGCTCTTGAAGGTTTTAGTATGCTGATGAATTCNATTAAAATGATTCAAAGAAGAATTAATCGTAATCTGAAAATATTTGGAATCGCTATGACCATGGTTGATGCTCGTTCCAAATTGAGTAGGCATGTTTGTGATCAAGTAAATACAAAAATGCCTAAGAAATTATTCAAAACTACAATTCGAAGATTAGTAAAAGTTGCTGAAGCACCTTGGAGTGGTGCCCCAACCGTATTGTTAAACAAGCCAACAAATTCTGGTGCTGGAGCAGGTTCCTTGGAATATTGGACTTTAGCTAAAGAATTTCATCACAGGGTACTGGCTATGAGAAGAGAATTTGGCATTAACGAACAGCCACGACTTTTGTTAGATAGGAAAAACCGTATTTGATTTGAGGTTTGAAAAAACCCCTCAAAAATGCATGATTTTTGTTCAACTCTTCGCGCAGGTTAAGTATGCGCTCAAATAGTCGGCATTTAGGGATAGTAATGACTGCTGAAGGAATGACATCGATAAGCGTAAGTTATGAGGTAAGAAGACAATTGAATACTNTGAGGACACTTAGTGGATANAAGAGTGTNAATGAGTTTCTAAATGANTTAGTTCGTNCTCANAAGATAACTAANATGAGTGGAGAAATNGATACTCTAAGAGAGAGGATGAAAGCTGTTGCTGATGTCGAAGTNGAACATCTAGTAGACCGATTAAATCTATCACCATTCCAGGTGTGATAAATATGATGGAATGGCGNCCTAANGGCTATTTATTNGATACNAAGAACTTGGTACGNGCCTTGTTTGACGAAGGTACNGATGAAGGTAAATTACTGGTATCTGCCGCNGCAGGNAATGTNGANATATTTTCAAANCCCCAATCTTGGAANGGAGTATTATGGTTAATTATGAATACNNTAGTTAAAGATGGAAANCCAATCTATANCGGNNAAGAACTTAGAGAATTGAAAGANTCACTGCCAATTGTTTGGCGATGATCAATTATCACTNTTCTTNGCAAGCCATTCATGACCATACCATTCCCACTGGTCCATAGTCCATCCTTCNGGNAGACCCTCTGCAGGNACNGGTGGNGCNTTNCTNGGCTTNNCTTCTGATTCANNNTNTTCCTTATCTTCAAACATTGCNGANACNTCTTCNGTTGATGGTTCACTNGANGAGACNTCAATGCCAGCAATATCTTCTAGNCTGTTATCTTGTTCGTAAATNTCTTCAGCAGAAACTACAATNCTTGATTCNTCNTCTTCTTCAACAGATTGANTTTCATNGAAATTCATTTCTTCAACTTCATCATCCCAAGAGCTNTCNGATTCGATACCNCCAGTGGCTGAAAGNCCCGCTGAGCCTTCTAANGCCTCATCATTAGCAGTGGATTCTTCAGGNGCGAAAGGTACTCCATACCTCTTAATCATATGATTTATCTTTCNCTTNTTGGCGATNAAACTGATNACNACNACTAGTGCNGNAATNNCTACAAAAGCAANCCCACCTATTATTGCAACCTGNTTTATNGTGNCACCNAGACNATCATCNTCGTCATCATCTAAGATACCNGCTTCAGAATTNATTAACCATGAATTATANGATAAATCTCCCTCACCTTCACNTTTNTCNCGTGAAAGGTAATNTTGNTAACCNGAGTCTCTCCAACCTTTNCACATATCAGAAAAATCATCNATTGCTAAGTTACAATACTCTTGCTCTGTAGATACAAGNGCCTTAGTATCATCATAATCGCTATTAGAACCGACATTGTCACCATCGCCATCAAACCATTCTAATGAATCATTAGGGAAGGCGTCTGATGTATCNGCCCATCCATCGCCATCCGAATCTAAGCAACCANACATCGAGGTCTCAGAATATCCAGTNGGAGAGGNTTGNTCNGCTTGCCATGTTTTTGTTGAAGTTCCTGTAATAAGAGGGCATGAATCTGGATTAGCACCAGTGTTATTCTCGCCATAACCATCACCATCTCGGTCTATCCATTGTGAGATTTCGTTAGGTAAAGCGTCTGCACCGTCCGAGATTGTCCAGTCAGGGGTAGGGTCAGAATATCTATCGAAATCTGAATCAAGGCAACCAAAGCGATCATGTGTCGAAAATCCATTTAGTTCTGGGCATCCATCTGGTTCTAATCCTTGAGGATTATCTCCGTATCCATCACCGTCTGAATCATTCCATTGTGATGATTCAGTTGGGAATGAATCACCTTGTAATGCATCAGAATTATCTCCATAACCATCACCGTCTGTGTCCAACCATTGTTCAGAATTCAGAGGGAAAGCATCACTCGAATTACCTAATGAGTTATCTCCATAACCATCGCCATCAGAATCGATATGTTGGGTTGAATCATATGGGAAAGCATCACCGTCAGCCCCTGATAAGTTATCTCCATAGCCATCGCCATCTGAATCAGAGTCTTGCGTTGGTTCAGTAGGGAAAATATCTACAGTATCAGGAGTCCCGTCCAAATCTGAATCTATGTCGAAATATGAGATTTCTGTGAAGAAATTATCTGAACCAAAAACTGAAATCTGACCGCCGAATTCTCGATATGCACCTGTAACCATTTTAGAGATAGAAAAGCTATTTTCAATAATAAATGGAGATGAACCTACGATGAAAACTGTTCCTTCTTCGGTTCCTACCAAGTATGAATTTGTATTGTAGTGTGACATATGTGATACTTTTTCGTCGACCCCCAAATCGAGACTTGTTGAAGACCAAGTCGTTGTGTTATACCTATACAATTTACCATTCGAAGAACCAGCAAAAAAGTTTCCATAATCATCTTCAAAGGAGTGGGTAAGATAGTTATTCGATTGAGATAGTTTACGAATTAAGTTACCATCTTGGCCATAAACATGAGTTTTTGAGTCCATGGCAGAGAATGTTATCTCATCATTAGAGAGTACTTCAAAAGACAAAAANCCTGATGCGACTATTGCTGTTTCAAACCCGGTCGGACCAAACTGATTGTATTCAATCGCTCTACGGCTGCTACCAGTGGTACCATCATAGTAAGCCAACCATACATTACCCTCTGAATCCCAATCTAAATCATCAGGAGCATAGGTCAAATTAATCTGATAGACAATTGATTGTGATGACATACTAAATACCAAAAATCCAGCATCAAAAGATATTGCAAGTAATTGTTGCGCTGAATCTAATTTACCATTAACTATAGCCTCATTTATGTTCAAAGACCATAGTTGATTAAGTACTCCTGAAGACAAGGTTTGACAACTAATTTCCCCATTCTTTTGGACTGTTAGAATTGAATTATCCGATAACTTCTCAGAATAAACAATCAAGTCCGAACTATCATAGACACCAGAAAATACAACATTATTTTCTGCGGTAACCGTAGTCGAAATTGGAAGTAATATCAAGATAATTATCAAAAATATGCTTCGCTTCATGTATCTGCGACGTAGCGTTATTTTATCAATAACTCGCTAGTAATGCATCTAATCATTCTTCATTTTCGTCAGAACCATCAGCATTTTTTCCAAATGAAGATGGAGGCGGTGAACCTCTAGTCTTCTTGACCGGTTCAAGCATGTGCTTAATTGGAGTTAATCTAGCAACATCACTAGTTGGCTTTACTTGAGGAGTTAAAGTTGTAGTAATCGGTGTTAGAGTTGTTGTCACATTCTGTTGAACCTCTGAACTAACCTCTACCTCGGGTTCTTGTGGTTGGAGAGTTGATACTACTGGCTTTAATTCAGCAGTTCCCATCTTTTGAACTGGTTTAGGCAATACGGTTGATTGAACTGGTTTTGGTGTGGCGAGAGGTGATTTGACAGGACGTACCAATGATGAAGAAGGTGCTAGTGGTTTAGAACTGGTTTCTGGTGCTCTCATTCCTGCTAGGCCCATTCTAGGTTGTTGTGGCTGTTCGTTAGAAAGAACTCCTCGCATTGGTCTACCGCCACTCGATCCAAGAAGCGATGGCCTTGCACCTAGTAGGGATGGATCTGGCATAGCTGGGTTTTGTGGCCGGTCTTGACCTGAAATTGATTGCATCCACATTTGCCTCTTTTCAGCCCTTGAGTCGGTGTTTTGTAAATCTCTAAATTCTTTCTCACGGGTTTTGAATTCGGATTCTGTGTTATCTATCTCGCCTTGAACCTGCTTTTCAACAGCATCACGCATCTTGGTTTCTGCGTTTTCTTTGAAATTATCCATCTGTTGAGTTAGATTTTGTAATCTATCTCTAATTTCTGCCCGCTTCAAACCAAGTTGAGCCTCGATTTCTGACCTGATTAGAGCCTCACGCTTTCTAACTTCAATCAATGCCTTGTTACGCATAATCTCTTCACGCTTGTCGAGTTGACGCTCGAGTTGAGAGGCAACTTCGTCTTCCTTACGTGTCTTGAATTGTTCAAGGCGGTCTTCCATATCAACCTCTAATTCTAGAGCGGTTTCTTCCTTCAATAGTTCAAGATGAGTTTCAAATGTAAGTCTTTCATTTCTAAGACCTGCATCAATTTCGGACATAATAGCCTTACGAGCAGCGGTCTCTCGAGATTGGAATTCAAGTTCAAGTCTTTCAGACCAGTCGGTTTTCTTAGTCTCATATTGATCTTCAAGCATATCCCTTAGTTCATTTTCACGGTCATAACGGAATCTTGCTAATCTATTTTGGATTTCTGCTTCTCTAGCATTGCGATAACTGGTAAACTCGGATTCCATTCTTTGTTCTAATTCATTATCGATTTCTTGCTTTAAGGAACGTGAAATGTCGTCCACTGCCTTAGAGAAGGTAATATCGTACTTCTCTCTTAGGCGTACCTTTCTATCAGACAACTTTTCTAGATGCCTGGTCTCCAATTGCTTCTCTAATTCGACTCTTAGTTCATCTCTTCGACGAGCGATTGCCAGTTCGACGTCTTCTCTCATTTCTTCTTCAAGGTCGTTGGTTTCATTACGGAGTCTTTGTTCTAATTCAGATTGTATCTGCTGAGCAATATCTTCTTCTAAGCGTAGACTTCTACGATCATATTCTGCTTTTAGACGAGCCTCTCTTTGCTTCAATCTAGCCCTGAGTTGTTGCTCTAAACGTGTTCTAATCCCACGTCGTAATTGTTCTTCACGCTCCGCTAATCTTGCTGAATGGCTCTCTTCTAAACGGTTTAGTTCACTACCTTCCATTTCTTTGAATCTAGATTCCATCTCCTGAGAAATAGATGATTCCATTTCACGAATTCTATGTTGTAGTTCTTGATTGTAGTCAAGTGCGATTCTTTCTTTTTGAACTTCAACTCTTTGCCTATGCTCATCTTGAAGTTCGGCTTCAATGTCTTGTTTTAGTCTCTCTTTGTGTTCTTCCAAGCGTAGGTCTTGTTCAATTTCATACTGCTCTTGGAGAACCTCGACTTGTCTTGATAATCGTAATTCATATTCTGAACGTAGACGGCCTTCTTCTTGAGCCAATGCTTCTCTTTCTAATTCAGCAAGTTCATTTTCCATCGATTCACGCATTTCTTTTTCTAGAGCATCAAGGGTTAACTCGTGTTGAACTGCTAGGTCTGTTGCTAAGGTTTCTTGCATTGCAATTACTCTTTCAGCAATAGCCTGTTGCCTAAGTCTTCTTTCCCTACGAATGTCGGCACGTAGCCTCTCTTCTTGACGGAATCTTGCACTGGTTAATTGTGCTTGGTCAATCGATTGACCGGAGGAATTTGTGAATTGTGAACGCAGAGCGGCAAGTGATAATTTGTCCGCATTGAGTCTCTTACTACGAGCGACATCTAGTGCCTCTTCCATCTTGCTATCGCTAGTACCCATAGAACCCATCCAGTATCATATGGACTTTTTATCATACATAAGGTACGCGATAAATTAGAGTCCTGAGAAGCCGTTTTCAAGGCTAAATTATTGATTTCAAACCGATAAAAAAGCAACAATCAGTTTAGAATTTCACGCTAAACTTAGTATCGCAGGCCGGACAGTCAATATTTCTCTTGCCGGGCTTTCTTTTCATCCTCAGTCTTCTTTCACAACCTGGGCAGGTAACTTCTACCCTTGGAATATTAGGATGGACAATAAAAGCATGTTCACAAGAACCACATTGAATATTGGCTGGCCTGCTATCCACTCCGACAATCAATACTTTTTCACAACCAGGGCAACTTACTTTTTCATCTTTCCATTTTCTTCTAGTAACAGGGTGTTCAACTTTGACTTTAGATTCACACATCAAACAATTTACTTCTCCTAATTCAGGAGGGAGTAATTCATCGCATTTTGGACATGTCAAAGGCGGAGGAGCTATTCTGGATTCGATTCTAATTTCTTCCTCTTCATCCATAATATCACTTATCCTGTTCAATCAATGCTATTGTTCCAGGGACAAAATTCCATGGGATGTCGACTTCAATACCCAAATCTTCGGCTAGTTGTTCGAATAATAATTTTGCTCCAATTTTATCTCTGGAGCCATCTAATGAGATTAAATGAATTCCATTTTCGGATTCTAATAATGCCCCTATTTCGCCAGGAGGTGAATTTATATTTACTTTGGTCACGATTGGTTTTACCGCTGTAATTATCCCAGGGATTTCAACTCGGCTTGCTGCTTTCCACCATCTAGCTCTACCTACGTCCCTATGGTTTTCCACCAATCCTAAAGATGCTAATTTTTTCAAATGATGGTATAGATTATATCGATCGACATCGAGTGATGTTTGAAGTTGAACTGTACTCATTTCCTCTGTTTCACAAAGAGTAGAGTAAACATTCCTGCGCGTAGGGTGAGCGAGAGCGGCAGTAATTGGGTCTGCTTGTACTCTAGCCATCTTCGCACCTAAACCGAAGAGCCGCCACTAGGGTTTAAGATGTCGCGTGTAAATCTATTTCTGAGGTATTTTGTGAGACTGGTTGAGAGAAGTAATGCTGCTTAAATTGAATAAATACGGCTTTAGTATCGCTCCATAAAGATTTGATTATGGCCCACAATATGCCCATCATACTATCTTTACCTGCGAGTCTAGCACCATTTATTATTACCAATAATACCGATGCTTCATGAATCAATACACCTACCCATAATTGGTCATACCATCCATTGATTACTGCAATCACTAATGTTAATGTAATAAGGATTGAAATTGCAATGTTTCCAATTAAGGCATTATTCATCTTCTTCGATAAATCATGTAATTCTAGAAGCATTTTAGGTTCATCTCCAGGGAACATGATATCTGCTGCTTCAAGATTTACCGATTCGCCAGTACCAACGGCGATTCCAACATCGGCTACCGCAAGTGCGGCTGAATCATTAAATCCGTCTCCAACCATCATTGTGACATGGGTTTGAGACCTCTTCTCTACCCAGGAAACCTTCTGTTCAGGAGATAGCCCGCCGTGAGCAGATTCATCAGGTAATCCTATTTGACTAGCAAAGNTACTGACTGAAGATTGTTGGTCTCCAGATAGAATTTCAATTGAAACAGAACGTTTATTGAAGCCATGGATTAATTCTTTACTACCGCTACGAGTATCATCATGGATGAATGTGAATAATGCTAGTGCGGTATCTTCTCGAGCGAGTAAACTCATTCCATTTCCTTGCTTCTTTGCAGTTTCTATGGCCTGTGAAATTTCTTTTCCAAGTTTAATTTTGTATTTTTTAGCCATGTCAGCACGGATGAAATAAACTTCTTTACCGCCTGACATACCCTTTACTCCGGCTTCTACATCTGCGATTCCAGTTACTTCGGATGAAGGAATTTTTTGAACTTTCAAATACTCTAATATCGCTTGAGCGTAAGGGTGGGAAGACCTTTTCTCAAGGCCACCAGCAAGCCCCAAAGTAGCTTTTTTCTGCCTACCTTTAGCGATTGTAACTTCGCCGATTGTCGGTTTACCAGATGTCAGAGTNCCTGTTTTATCCAATAATACATGATTTACTTTAGATAACCTTTCCAAGATATCCCCGCCTCTTACTATTGCACCCATTCTAGAGGCTCGTGATAGTGCTGCTGCATGAGGCATTGCTGCTGCTAGTAAGAGTGCACATGGACATGCCACCACCCATAATAGAAGGATTATCTTCCAGTCATTTGCTGGGAACATGAAGTACCAAACTAGAAGAGCGCCGAATAGAACTACAGGCACCCAAATGGCAGTGAATTTTTCAAGTTGATTTTGGATTTTTGGCTTCTGCTCTTTGAAACTGTGAACCGCTTCAATAATTCCGGATAACCTTGTATTCTCTCCTATTGCAGACACTTCGATCAGTACAGGNCCTCTAGCAAGTATTAATCCTGCATGTATCGTGTCTCCTTCTGTCACCTCTACAGGTGCGGATTCACCTGTCAGAGGGGCTTTATCCAGTGCCCCAAAGCCATCAATAATTTTGCCATCCGCCGGAATCAATTCACCACTCCTAACCTCAATAATATCTCCAATTTGTAGAATATCTAGTGAAATTACTTCACTTTCCTCAGTATTTTTAGGTTGATTATTGTGTAACATTGACTGTGAACTCGAAGGACTATTGGTTTCAATTTGGAAGGATAACTGTGCCGGAATAATTGACTCTTGGTTTATTTTCCCTCTTGAAATCATTCGCCGGGCTGTTCTTGGTATCCTATCCAAACCACCTTGCATAGCATTACGAGCATTTTCAAGTGCGCTACTTTCAAGATGCGCAGCAATTGCAACTAGAATGACAACCATCAGTGCCTCTTCCCACATACCAAGAATTGACGCTCCTATAACTGCAATACTAGTTAAAACTTGGAAACCCATTTGTCTAGACATCAAACTAGCAATTGCTTCATGGAACATCTGTAAGCCACCAATTAAAATTCCAACTGAAGCAATAAGGCCAATTACCATTGGAGGCATACTAAGGACTTCTCCAAATATTACTAGAATCAATAGCGGAACTGCAACAGCTCCACCAAATAATCTCCATTGGTCAGGGCGTAATCGAGTACTAGAAACCTCAGTAAATACTGGCTTAGTTCCTGTTATACGTGTCAGAGAACTGTCTCTCAGTTCCAACATTTTCTTATTTGGTGCAGGAAGTAATTGTATTAGGATTTCATTATCTCTGTTAACTTCTACATCTAGGATACCTGGTTGTCTAAGTAGTAATTTTTCTACCTCTTTTAATTCGATTTGATTTCTTTTAGCAACTACTCTTGCATTAATTCCTGACAATAAGTAAAACGAAACGTCAGGTGGATGGCCTAGCGATTTTAGAGTTGAACTGACTTGTGAAAGAAGACCATGTTCCAAATCAACCTTCAGACTGACTTCACCGGTAGTTGCTGAAATCTTCACCTCTGTTGTTTGCATTAGATGATCTAATGCATTGAAGGCTTTACTTGCACAATCTGGACAATCCATTCCAACTAGTGGCCATTCTACTTCGAAAATTCCATTTGGTTGTTCGACAACCAAATCATCGAGTATCTCCGCTTCAAGTATTTCTTTTTCGAGTTCTTGGTCAATTGCTGGCTTTTGTTTCTTTTTGCCCAATTTTGGCAATTTTATTTTGGATTTTTTTTCTACTGTAGGCTGATTCTCTTCTTCGAGAGAAAGGAAGTTCTCAACCTTCTCTTTCTCCGCCATGTTTCGTCTAAAATATCNTTCTTCATCAATACTCGTATCAATGATTTGTGCTTAATGATTAAATTCGATGCGAATATTCATCACTGTAATTCATTACGACTGGCTATGAAGTGGCTACCAGACAATTGGAAGCCAAAGGTTGTCGCTGTCGATATCGATGGNACGCTGACCGATGAAAAGAAGCGGATTAATCCTAATGTTATCGAAGCATTATCNCGNCTGGAAGAAAATGGAATTCCAGTTATTTTGGCTACGGGTAATGTTAGAGCNATTACCTATGGNCTTTGGCGATTTTTGAACTTAAGNGGNCCNATATGTTGTGANAATGGTGGAGTTTTATGGCATCCAGATTGGGGTGAAACCAAATATCGTGCGGATGGAAGTGAAGCGAAGAAAGCTGCACAATGGCTTGCAACACAAATTGAAGGATTGAAATGGCAAGGAATTGAAACCAATCAATGGCGTGAAAGCGAATGGTGTCTTTTACCAAATGAGGACTTAGAACGAATTGAAAAGTTAATTGCTTCAAGTCAATGGTCACATCTTTCAGTGGTAAAAACCGGATTTGCTATTCATCTTATGGAACCTCAATTATCCAAAGGTTCCGGGCTTCAGATTATCCTNAAGCGAATGGGACTCACCGCTGAGGACTTACTCTGTGTAGGTGATGCACCTAATGACCTGTCTATGTTTGAGATTGCTCGATGGTCGGTCGCTGTTGGTGGTTCTTTTGCATATGTAGCAGAAGCGGCTGATGTTGTATCTCCTTTCATGCACGGCGAGACAATTTTACCTCTTGTTGAGGCTATTTTAGAATACTGATAAAGAGAGAACTTCTGATGACTCAGAGCGCGAAGAAGAGAAGTGCTACAACAAGGAAAGAGAAGAAATTCCTTGTNAGTAATCAATCTTTTAATGTACCATTTTTAGCCATAAAATGGTTTTGCGCTTTGAAACACCCTATTATTAGTGAAAACCTATGNATTANGGTTNAGTGAGTAAGAAATGAGTGGAAATATAGCAAAAATTGGATTTATCGCAAGTATGTTGTCAGTAGTATTGTCGTTGTACATTTACTTTGTCAGTGAAGACCAGATGTTAGGAATATTTGTGGGTCTTTGGGCTCCAACCCTAATACTAGCAGCAAAAGAAGTTCAAGAAATGACTGGAAAGTAGAGTTTAGTCTCTAATTAGGCATAATATGCCTTGTAGGTGCTTTACAGAAGTACCTCTTGAATGATGATGTGGTGCCGGGGGCAGGATTCGAACCTGCGAAGCTTTACGCAGAGGATCTTGAGTCCACCCCCTTTGACCGCTCGGGAACCCCGGCTTGTAGTGTGCCGTGGTGCATTTCATTCTTGACTATTACTCTTCACTATAATCATCTAATTCCAAAGGTCGTGGAGGTGCAGANCGCTTTTTTCTAACTATATTCTCGATGTGTAGTTTAGTGTATTGGTCCAACTCCTTCGACCTTCGGTGATAAGCAAATCCAAAGCCACCAACCACTAAGAAAATAAATAATCCAATCAGACCAATTAGGCCGTTGAGTTCTCTATTAGAAGATTCAAATTCATCAATATCTTCTATCTCTACTTGTTTTGATTGTGAATAATTTGTTAGGTTTACAAAGAAAGTGATATCTCCTGTAGTCCACGCTTCAAAGTACCATGAAGTTTCAATCCAATCTCCTGCTTCTATGGTGATAAATTTAGTTTCAAGGACCATACCATCTAGATCAATTAACTCAACTTGTACAGTACCATTAAGTTGACCTGTATTTACAATTCTGGTAATTATCTCAAGGTTTTGGCCAAATGTAGGATTTTTAGTTTCAATCCTAACAGTATCTAATTGAGGTTCAAAATCAATCCAATTAAGACGGGGTTTCAATGGGTCACTAGAAGTTCCAAATCCAGTCAATTCAAGTCCTGAATTATCAGTGGCAGCAAACCAAATCACAATCTCGCTATCTCTAGAGAATAATGATTCATCACTAGGAGTTATGTCGATAAATGCATCAAAATAGGTGTTAAATTGGGTTATTTCAGTTGAATTAATTATTTGACTTCCACTCGTTCCTTGTATTATTGAACCATTTTCTGAGAAAAACCAATTGACTTCTAATCTTGGTTCATTAAGTGGTATGTCATCACTAATTGTAGCAAATATTGGTATTTCAGATAATCTATTTGAGTCGACTTTCAGTAAATCTTGTAGACTCAAAGAGAAAATCGGGGGAGAATCATCGAGATATACTTGGAGGGTTCGAGAAGCTAGGGGCTGCAATTGAGGTGAAAATAATCTCAACTCTAATGAGAATTCTGCAGATTCAGCATAAGATGGCTTGGCAATAAATTCAACATTAATGGGCCCTTGGTCGTTAAATGTCATATTTTCTAATAGGTTAGAAGTTTGATTATTAATTACTCCAGTGATTGAAAAGTAATCATTTAGATATTGAACTGGAATACTTAGGTTGATGAATTCTAAATACAGGTTCATTCCTATTATATCATTACTTTGTAACCAAATCTCTTGGCCTGTATTAGAACCAATAGGCCCTGATTGCTCAAGTATTTCTACATGTGAAAATTCTATATTGTTATTGAAAGTCCATTCAAACATAGTGAGTAATGATACTCCAAGATACAAATCTTGACCCTCATCAAATATTTTGACCGAAGGAATCCATTCCTCTTGAGGCAAGGATTCGGTTATTTGCCAAGAGACCCTAAAATTAAATTCTATATCCCATACTAGGAAACCTTCCTGTTGATTAATGATTACTTCTGGTTTAACCACAAAGCAATCGCTATCATATTGTGTATTGGAAAATCGCGGTGAATGATGGATAAAACATTGTTCCTGTGTGTCCCTTCCAAGTATCGCTAATTGTATTTCATCCAAGGAATCAATTCCATTCGCGTCGGTTAAACTAAACTGGAGTTTATGTTCAAATCCTGGAAGTATCTGTTGTTCGATTAAATCTAAATCGAGGGTATCAAAATCAAAGAACGTGGTATATTGATTTTGAACTATCACAGTCGCTAAATCTTGCCCCTCGCCAAAACTTCCTCCACCTGACAATAGATTACCTGCCAAATCTTGAGACTCAATGAAAATACTCAACCTACCACTTTCCTTAGAGCCCCTAACATCAAACCATGAAAAGATAGGTAGGTCGACAATAGCAGACTTAGAACCAGTATTGACGGTTGCAGTAGTAGATACATATTCTTCTAAATCCATCACTCCATCGCCGTCGAGGTCATCTTTACTCTCAGACCAAGACCACACTGTAATCAATGGGCTAAGTCCTTCAACATCGGAGATGGTTGCCCTCAATGGAATATCCTGTCCTGAAATCCATACATGTTCATCAGCTGGAACTTGCCCCCCGGGGTCTAATACGTCAAGAGAAATAACCTCGGGTGACTCAATATCAAATAATATCCGAGTCTTTTGATAAATCGCAGTCATATCATTCGAGGTATTAGATTGTTGGCCAATTGGACCTATTCTTACTATATGAGCTGAAATCTCTAAAGAGGTATTGGATGGTACAATAAGCGAATCAGGGGTGTTTATTATGGTTGAAAAATAACCATTAACACCCACTTCAATAAACCAAGAATCACTCCAATTTACAGGTGCCTCAGGCCAGACATCTTGGCCTCCTGAAATATTCTTTGGAGGCACTGCTTGTAATTTAACCTCGATTCTTGCTTGGTCTGGTAAAATGAAATTATTAGAGACTCCTTGGAATCTAACTTGGCCGTTTACCGTAATTGATTCATTGGACTGTATATGGAAAGGCCAGTCTGCATCAGTCCAATCATGTAATGCATTTTCATCATCAAAAGCCTCGAATTGGATAATTTCTAAATCATTTTCNACTTCATTAAATGCAGTTTGTCGAATCAGTAAATCGGGACCTGTCTCCAATCCAGAAGTGTCTTGTGAAACTACCATCCAATGAATATCGTCAATGTCATCTAGTTGCCATGTGCTAGTAATCATCCATTGGATTTGACAAAAGCCAGCAATACAATTTACCGAGGTACTTCCATCTTCTAATTGAATTAAGTTACTACCTTTGATAATCGATANATCTTTACTCGAGTAAAGGTTTGAGACCTCGATTTCGATTATTGAATCTTGAGCGATTGGATTTGGAGATAAAATTAGTTTCACTTTTTCCAGTTGATGATTNTGTTCGCTCATGGTTACTGGATCAAATCTTATGTGAGAGGTATTGATACTGATTATTTGTTCAGGAAGCCATCTATCTCTACTTATGCTATTGATTGTATCAATCTGATGTAGGTATGAGGTTGTGGTCATATTGATATTAATTGAACCTGAAACCGTTTCTACTGTCATTGGGATATACAATAATTCTCTATCATTGCCTTGATATGAATTATTTTTGATTTCATTCAACATTGAATGCCCTATCTCTAATTGAACTTTTTGAACTGGAGACATTGATTGAAGATTTGAAAAACGTGCAGTCATATTTCCACTTACAGATAGATTGATTGTGCATGAAGCAATTCCATAATCATCAGATATCAAGCCATTTGGGAAAGTGAAATTTGGACATACTTCTGGGCTGACAACTCTAGANTGAACTNNTGATAATTCATTTGTTGAAGNGATTATTACATCATTGGTAGTNGAATNNGATAGAGANGAAATAGAACTCTGTGAAACTAAATTTATCAAAAAGGATGTAGGAACATGATTATTTTGGTTGCCAGTAACTTGATGTCCATTAACAGAAAGAAGCATTTTGTAATCAACTTGAACCTGTTGTCCATCTAATAGTTCTAGTTCAACTGCTCCATTAACATTAGAATAATTAGTAATCCCATTACTTGTAATCGAAGAAAATTCAGTAGTTATTCCAAACTCTTTACCAGAATTAGTGACCGGCCAAGAAAAGATACTTTGGTTTTGATTACCAAGACCAACTTCTGGACTTATAGGAGATTTAGCACAAATTGGATGGTAGGCGAATTTAGTAAATTTCTGTCCTGTAAGCAAAGTCAACTGAACTGAATCAGTAAGACTGGAAGAAATTTGTTGGTTATTGCTAAAGTTCAAAACTCGGAAATTGGATATCTCTGTATCGAAATATGTAGAATCTAAGCCAAACTGGGATGAGTAAAGAGAGATATTATCTCCAACTGATGACATTTGTGTACCTATTTGAGGACAAAAACTGGTAGTTTGTATTCTTAGATATGAAACTTGATTAGCGAAAATATTGTCACCATTTAGTGATAAATGAGAATATGAGCCAGAATACCTTGAATCATTAGCCATATTTTTATAGTGATAAGCATCAAAATATGTTGAAAATCCAATCGATAAAAATTCAATAGAAGGTGAAACCAATTCATTAGAAGTTGTTAGATTTGCTCTAATTCTTAAATTCGGATATATTTCTGGGTCTAATTGAATATCTATTGGTAATGACTGATTTGTATAACCAGCAATCGTATTATTATTAATATCCAAGATGTCAAAACGAATTGAAGTATTATCTGGTTGCTGAACAAATCCATCTAGATGGCCCCATCCAAACATTGGGTTAGGTGAAACAATAGGAGATGTCCATGTTCCTTGTAATTCGAAAATATCTATTTCAATACCAGCATCATCGATGTACCAACCGTCGAATTCTAGCAATTGATCTGAGAAGAAAGAATACCTAAATCTAATATTTTCACCTGAAAGGTTGGTGGTTTCAAAGACCTTATCATCGAAAGGCCTTGCAGCATTTTGACAACCNCCCGGAATTGTTGAACCATCAAGAATACCTTCNCCATAAAACGGTGAATTGGAATTAATCGTTGAAATTTGGTCATGGAAAGTACCGATAGCCGGCGGTATATACCACCAATTCAATCCACCATCTGTAGAAATAGATACTGCCCCNCCGTCCCAATTGGCTTCAGTGCAAACCCAACTCTTGAATGATAATCTTGATGATGAACCTACGGGAAGGAAATATTCGGGAGAGTATAGATGAGTAAGCATTTCATTTCTGTATGGGCCACCAAGATATGTTCCAGCACCTTGTTGTCCTGAAGGCCACATACTTGGGCCATAGGTNGTTCCATTAGGAATCGTTCCAACCTGCCATTGCTTCTGGTCAATCGAANTTAAAGACCATCCTGCAGGTAAAATGTTTCCATTATCGAATGAAAAGTTGGTTACTTCCATTGAGTCAACTCCTAACGTATCTGTCCACTGCCATTGAGTGTTGTAGTTTGTCCCATAAGAGATCAACCATCCATCTTGGGAGCCGAGAGAGAGATTTGGCATGGTAGAAAAGTCACTATGCAATACTGAAGAAGGATTTGGCCCGTTTCTACCACTATGAAGTATGATGTTATCAATAGCAAATCCTTCCCACTCACTGGAAACTTTACCACCAAAATTTACTGATGAATCTGTAATTACTGAGATCCTAACCAAGGTATTATTCAAAGCTGAAGAGTTCGAAAAGTTATAATTAAGGTTCATAAAAATAGGTACCCAGCCATTTGATTCACCATAATTTATAATTCCATTATGCCAAATTCCTGTTCCAGGAACACCATAATATCCGGAAATGAAGTTCCAAGATGACCCGTTATCTATTGAATATTCAACCGTTAAGTAATCATATAGATATCCTTGAACATCCCAACTCATGCTTATTTCTATTTCATCAACCGTTGGGATAGAGGAGAAATTCATCGGTATGATGTATTTGGAATTAGAATTGGGGAGATAATCCCCGGTTAGATTTCCATGGAAAAAAGCACCTCTTTGCTCCCCTTCATTGAAAATTGAAAGTTGGTCGACAAACCACCCTCCACGTGGAACTGGCAAATTACTTGTTTCATAGCATAACTGTAGGTTTAACGAATCTTGAGTTGATGAAACATGAGAGTCCAACATAATTTCAACACGACTCCATGAATTAGATTCACCCGTCCAAACCACACTCGGAGCATATTGTAGACTTGAGGACTGACTCACCCCGTTAATTGGTGTTAAAGCAATCCAATTACCATTTACATCCAGCAGTTCGACCCATGCAGCATCGGTAGAATCCAAAGCTAACCAATGGTCAAAGGATATTGAAAAGTTATTTATCATTCTAGGCATATCCAAACTTGGAGAACGTAAACATGAATGCATTGAAGAATTCAAATCTCCACTATCTGAAGTTGAAAGAAAAGCACTTCCATTGTATCCTTCATCGGGAAGGGACATTCCAGACTGGCTAATTATTGCATTAGGGGTTGGTGAGATAATTGTCCAAGTATTGGAGTCTTTACCGTTACTAGACCATCCTTCAGAAGGAACCACTGTTGTAGTTTCAAAGTCAGTTATATCACCAATCGAACTATTTCTCTCAAGTCTTAGTTGGCCATCGCGAGANGATTGGGTNGTTTGCTGATATGAACCATTCCAAAATATGTCANTTGTGTCAAAAACTGTNCCATCACTATCGGCTTTTTGCCAAATTGGAGATACATCTACTTGACCAGAGGTCAGTGTATGGTTTGCAGGCACTTCAATCATCGAAGAAACTGTAGTATTGATATGTGATTGATTGGCTTGTGGTGAAAAATCAATATTATTATTCCATTGAATAGGTTCTTGAGAATCCCATGAGGAAGAGTGTTGGGCTGGTACATTGATTAATGTACTAGTCATGAGTATTGTAACCAATAACAACACTTTGAAATCCGGACGATAAATATCGCCGAATTTTNGCTGTTTGGCTGACATCTCTATTCACCTCGCTCCGCGAGGTGAGGTCATCAATAATTAATCAGTTGTCTCGATGTTTAGCCAGTAATACATCAATGTTCAAAACCCGTCAACTCTACCAACCCATGATGACGGAGGACCGATACCTCGATAGCGCACAAGCGCGAGAGATCGAAGAAGANNTATTCGCCACNCGTCGNCANCAATCCTCAAGGCATGTGCCAGTCGCTTTACCTNGACCTGATTTTTGGCAAACNGTNGGNAAATTACTTTCAGATATTGACNTAGATATTCAGCATATGATGATGAATGGGATGACTGGAATTAGATTNCAGAATCTTCANAAAAGACANGCNAATGTTAGAAGAATCGCTTCGGAGTTNGCAAGAAAAAGACTGGTTGCTATGATGCAACANGTTGCTTCNCAATCACTNAGGATNGCTTCGCAACCNGGNATGTCNCAAGACTTGCCNCCTCTTGACTGGCANAGACATGACCCNGCTGAGAAAGCCTTCTANCATGGNNTNCAGATTCAAATGGANNGNTTCAAGAAAGATATCGATTGGAATTCTATGCAGAATGGAGANTTGACTGGAAANATNATTGAAAANATGGTNCATTCACCTGGTACTATGCAATTAGACTCATTTGTTGACCANGATAAGGGNTTAACAGGAAGTCCNCCNCCNGATTTAGTATTTNCAGACGAANAANCTCNACAAGAAATCCCNCAAGAAATAGATGAAGAAGACCGCTTTTTNGTTGACCAATGGCCNGATATNGANGAGTTTGCTCAAAGTGACCTTANTGAAAATAANTCTGTTGANCANATNGAAAAGAAACCCGAGAAGCAANCAAANAAACATTCTGCTGCAATGGAATTAGCTCCATCAAAAGAATCAANCAATACAATAGAACTTGATAACTTAGATATTNCAGAANNTNAAGANGTTNAAGCAGGAAGANNATTCTCCAGACAATGANNTGATTCGAATAAGAGTCATAGAATCATTNCCNGAACCTATCTCTGTAGGAGATGGGGAAGAAATCCTTCTTGAGAAAGAAGATGTTCATTACTTAGACAAAGAAACTGCTAATTGGCTGATTGAATCTGGTGTGGCTGAAGTTGAATCTCTTTGAAGAGATTGGTTTCAGTTAACAACACGCATTGAAAGTTCAATACTTACTGTGTCTGGAATCTCAATTCTAGTAACTTGTCTCAAAGCAGACTCGTCCTTACCGGTATTGATATCCATCTCAAGCAAACGCTTGTGAACTCTTAATTCCCAATGATCGTATGTTTCGCTTCCTTCACCATCTGGTGCTTTGCGAACTGGAACAACCAATCGACGTGTTGGCAGAGGTATAGGACCTCTAAGTGAGATTCCACCTGTATCACAGATGGTCTTAATTTGACTAGCAACTTTATCGAGGTCGCTGTGGTTTTCACCAGTTAATTTGATAATTGTTACTGCTGCCAAAATTAATCCTCCAACCAATTACTCGCCAAATATCAGAATCACTTCTTTTCAATCTTTAAACAGACACCAGCAGCAACTGTCTTACCCATGTCACGGATAGCGAAACGGGATAATTCAGGGAAGGTATCCATTTGCTCAATTGCAAGTGGCTTTGTTGGTTGGAAACGAATCAAACAAGCGTCACCAGTCTTTAGGAAAGATGGGTTAGCTTCTTTACCANNCTTGTTTGTCTTTTCTAGTAGTTCTTGGAATCTCACTGCAACTTGTGCGGTGTGAGAGTGGAAAACTGGGGTGTAACCGATTGATACAGCCTTTGGAATATCCATAAGTTGGATTTGTCCAACGAAAGTTTCGTCGTGACGGACAAAGGTTGGCTCACTGTCGGAGTATCCTGCAACGTCACCACGGCGGATGTCAACTGCAGCTAGGCCACGAACGTTGAAACCAACGTTGTCTCCAGGTTCTGCCTTTGGTACCATTGTGTGGTGCATTTCAATCGACTTGACTTCACCAGACTTTTGAGATGGGTTGAAGACAACTGTCTTACCAACATTCAAAGTTCCTGTTTCGATCTTACCAACAGGTACAGTTCCAATACCGGAAATCTTGTACACATCTTGGATAGGTAGTCTTAGAGGCTTGTCGATTGGCTTGTTAGGCATTGCTGCAGCATCGATAGCTTCGAAAAGTGTAGGTCCATTATACCATGGAGTGTTTGCACTCTTTTCGAAAACGTTGTCGCCCTTCAAAGAAGATGCAGGGATCATTGGTATGTTATCAAGTTGAGAACCAAATCCAGCCATCTTTAGCAAGTCTGTAACTTGACTGCATGCAGCCTTGTACTTGTCTTCTGACCAGTCAACACCAGAAATATCCATCTTGTTGACGTGGACAATCAGTTCCTTAACACCAAGAACCTTAGCTAGGAAAGCGTGTTCCTTGGTTTGAGCGTTTACACCATCGTTAGCAGCACATAGAAGAACTGCTGTATCTGCTTGAGAAGCACCAGTAATCATGTTCTTTACGAAATCTCGGTGACCTGGAGCATCAATGATAGTCCAGTAGTACTTAGGGGTGAAGAATTCCTTGTGAGCAACGTCGATAGTAATTCCACGCTCTCTCTCTTCCTTTAATCCGTCCATAACGTAAGCAAGTCCGAAACCGGCTTTACCAGCTTCTGCAGCTAACTTTTCGTTCTTTTCGATAACGTGTTCTTCGATGTGACCTGAGTCCAACAGAAGACGACCTACAGTGGTCGACTTTCCGTGGTCTACGTGACCGACGAATACAATATTACGGTGTGGCTTAGTCTTATCTTCCCATTGTGCTGGCATATTAATTACTCCTTAGCAGCCATCCGACAATAATCCCCTATTTGAAAGCGACGCATAGAATCTACTGTGTCAAAATATTAAAAAAGGCACTGTATGAGCCGATTATTAATTCTCAATGGGTTATTTTATCTACTCTGCGCCTTGAATCGAACCATCATCTGCAATACGATATAATCGAGTGGTACTAGTAGCACCTCGTATCGCTAAAGGACTACCCGAAATAGCAACTACTCTTTGGCCAACTACAACCTCTCCACGCTCACATAGAATCTTTAATCCCTCTTGCATTGTTTGAGAGCCTCGCTCGAATTCTTTGACTATTAGACTGTCAACACCTGGCAAAAGTTGAACTCTTCTTGCTGCACGAACTCTGTCTGTAACTGCAGTGATAGGAATACCTGGCTGATACGCTGAAACTAAACGAGGCGCATTACCGTGTTCGGTTGCAACCATAATTCTAACCGCCCCTGACATCTTAGCTAGTTCAACGCCTGCATGAGCAACTGCTCTAGTAGTTTTGTAGGTAGCTTGTGCGCCTGGGCGTACCTCACTGGATGCTAAGCCTTGTTCGGTAGCGGTTGCTATTTTGGCCATTGTTTCAACCGCTTGTAAAGGATAATCTCCTGAAGCNGTTTCTCCTGAGAGCATTACTGCAGTGGCGCCGTGACGTATTGCGGTAGAAACATCACTAACCTCAGCACGGGTTGGGCGTGGATTAAGAGTCATGGTCTCCAGCATTTGTGTTGCTACAATAACGACCATTCCCCTCTTTATCGCTCCATCGACAATTCTTTGTTGGGCTTGTGGGACTTGTTCCAGTGGGATCTCAACACCTAAATCTCCTCTAGCGACCATTACAGCATCTGCTAAATCGAGAATGTCATTAAGGTGCTCGAGAGCGACTGGATGTTCGATTTTAGCAATAACTGGCACATGTTGACCTGCTGCTGCAATTGCTTCTTTGGCAGGCAATAGATCTTCAGGAGTTCTAACATAACTAACTGCGACATAATCTGCTCCAGCCTCTAAAGCATGAGCGAGGGCGGCTTTATCCTTAGGCCCAATAGCCGGTAAGTCAACTAGAGTCCCTGGTACATTTATTCCCTTACGAGCGCTCACTGGTCCGCCGTCTTCAACTGTACAAACTACAATTCCTCCAGATTCCCCAGGGGATTTTTCTACTTTCAACCGTATCAATCCATCAGCGATTAAAACTGGGTCTTCTGGCTTTAATTCAGCAGAAAGGCCATCGTATTGTACTGGTAATTTTGACTGTGAAGCATCGTCCATTTGATGAACTCCACAGTGGAGTTCAACTTTCCTTCCTCTCTCAAGTAATACTACGCCGGGGAATTCACCAAGTCTTAGTTTAGGCCCTGGAAGGTCTGCAAGAATACATGTAGGCCTACCTATTTCTTTTTCCATTGAACGAATTCGTTCATAGATCGGAGTTTTGTGTTCTGGTTCACCATGTGAATAATTTAGACGACAAACATCTACTCCGGCTTTCAATAACGATTTCAAAGTTGATTCGTCTTGAGATGCTGGACCAATCGTAGCAACGATTCGGGTTCTTCGCATATACTACCCTCGAGGCTATCCATCAAAGGGCTTTCTAAATAGAATAAGAGGATTATTTATTCATTTATAGTGCAAAATAATGACCATCGATTCAACTTGAACATCATTCCAACGGTTATTTCTAATCTGCATTAGCCATTCTCCATCACCATATGTCGATTCTGTTTCGGTAAACATGTAGGAACTGAGAAGTAGCATTACACAATAATTTTCATCATCATCACAGTCTCCAGCATCACGGTTCTCATTAGCGGTTTCTGAAGTATTTGATGCTTCATCATCCTCTTCATTGAATGCGTATAGATTCAAAGTATTAGCACATTGATTCTCGCCAAGTACACAATCATCATCTACTTGGGGATAGGTTAGAATTGTCTCTACTTTTCTGATTGTATTGCCTTGGTCTCTATCATAGACTACAGGCATATCAAATTCAATCACCTTTGGGGAGCCTGAATTATTTCCATCGATTTGAAAATCTTTCCATTCACCATAATATGAAACATAGACTTTGATTTTATCTCCGTCCATTGACCCTGCACTATTGGTGACAGAAAGATTGACTTCATATTCTCCAGGTGCCACATCTTTCCATTCAACGCTTTCACCAGTTAGGTCAGCATCATTCTCCAAATTTCCATCACCGTCAGAGTCATATTCAAGATTTATATCCCAGTTCCAGGTTGTAATATACTCACTATCTCCGCCAGACACTGAATCTGAGCCGTCTAGTTGAACGATTGTTGTTTCAGTGACTTCACGGTCTGAATCAGATTTATCCATCGCACAAATCCAAACCAAGATGTTTTTTGTTTCATCAATATCATCGTACAGGCAGTCTTCTTCATCTGCATATTGAGTTATCTCTGCTGTTGGAGTTCCTACTGGCGCCTCTGTNACTGTTATGTCTTTGGTTTGTGNATTACTTATTCCACCAGAGGCCACAGTCAATGTGACACTGTATGTGCCTTCGACTTCCCATGAACAATCGGTCTTTTGACCTGTTTCATCAGCAGCACCNTCGCCATCNCAATCCCAACTATATGTTAGAGAGCCATCTTGAGGCAATGAGGCAGATGCNTCTAATTCAACACTATCTCCNGTNCTAATATNNNTTGTTGGNGAATAAGAAAAGACCGCAGTAACAGGAACATCATTATCTCCTGAATCNCCAGTAATACAACCAGCAAGGCTTATTGATACCATAATCAAGACCACTAGAATTGGCTTAACATGCGACTTCATAGTAGCGGGTGTACATAGCATATATCAAAAATACTCCCGTCGAATGGGTCAATTTAGAACGAAAATAACGATGTTTGCTTATTCCCAGCAATCAATTCTTTGGCATTCCAACCAAAAGCCTCGGTTATTCTTCCAAGTGCTGCCGCTAATCTCTCTGCATAAAATCGACCATCATAGCCTGTTATTCCCCCACCTTCCTCTGTTTCCAACCATGGTTTTACAGTCATTGGACTAACTGAAGCATCGGTTACNACATAGGATACTTTCATTCCTGAAGTAAATCCAAGGCCAAGAGCGATTCTCGCCTTAGCAACTCTTACTTGCGCCATACTATCCGGTTTAGCATAATTTTTACTAAAATCAACTGAGCCATCTTTGTTGACTCTGCCTTTACAAGATTTAGCGAGAATGAGTTCGGTTGCATCGACTTGATTGTCCTTGAGTGCTTTGACTCTATCAAGAGCACACTTGACTAATTCCTCACCTTCATCGGCTAGAGCAAACGTAAANANTTGCTTCATTGTNTTAGTCAAATAAGAGAATGAGTCNGTTCTTTGNGTCTCATATCCACGAATGAGCATCTCTTCATTTGGCCAGACNACTTGCCCGACATAACGCTTCTTAGCTCCGTGACTNAAGAATACNGANAGNCCNTTTTCATATTCNAAAATCGCTGAATCTTTACTNTANCGTTCNGCGATNTCAAGTCCGAAATCAAGCATNCTTTGNTTNGCTTTATTCCANGCNTCTACTTGTTTTTGTGCCTCNTNATCNCCTTGNTCNGCNGCAACNANNTCNTCTTGNTTNATTGTTGAAGGNGANCCNTCGGGCACNGGTGAGCGGACNAAAATGGANTCTGTATCNGAGTAAACTACATGATGNNCNTCTTGTTCTAATTGAGANATNATNTCCTTNATATTGAATCTAGCCCANGCGGTGATTGAAGANCCAAGNTCACGATGAGTNAAACGATAAAAGCCACTNGCAAANACTCCATAGAANGTATTCATTAGAATTTTTACCGCNTATTGCATNGAATCATGGAACATTATTCCGGCTGAATCACTTTGCTCTTTAGCAACTTTTAGTGATGCTTTGTGAACATCTCTTTGAGCCATTAGGTTTTCAAGAAGGGTTGGAACAAGGCCTTTGCGGACACTTTGGTGACGAAAACGTGCCCCTGTTGGTGCGGTATAAACCGGTTCATCTTCTACCGGTTGGTCTGATTGAACCGGGTCTATTCTTGTTGTATAGCAGATATTATTGCCAATCATAATTGAAGGATACATACTTTTGAAATCCAAAACAGCAATCCAAGGATGAAGTCCTGCTGCTACATCGTGAACATAACCGCCTGTGATTTGCCCCTCTTTGGCTTCAGCAGAACCAGTCAATGGTACAGCGACCTTCTCTCTATCTGCCAATCTAATTATTAGAGAATCAACAAGTTGGCTACTGCTTCCATTCGCTGCAGTATCAAATGATACCTTAGCAACTGCTGCTACCGCTTCTTTACGCCTTACAACTTGTAATTGATTTAGAATATCGAGAGGTAATGCTGCGTCTCTAATACAGTACTCCATTACCACATCTGGCCTATCTGCCCATTCTTGGTCCATCTTTGAAGCATCAACATCCATTTTATGTCTTTCAGCATCGTCTGGAAATAGTAACTTAGCAACATAAGAAAGGGTTTCTCGTTGAGGTCGAAGCGTCATTCGTGCCTGCCACCAAGCATCTACAATACTTCGGCCTGCGACATTCCATGCTCGATTACTTTGTCTACGCGGGATTAAACCTGTTCGCAATCTTTTGTTTTCTGCTTCTGATTGCTCGACTCTACCCCAACCAAATAGTGCTGCACGTTTGCGCCAATCTGACCTTTTTGCTTGAACNTCCATCCTATCATTGAGTTTNGGNAAATCAAAATTATCNATATTATATNCGGTGATGACATCTGGGTCTTGCCCTCTAACTACGAGAGTCAGTTGTTCCATGATGTAAGTCTCTTCACCTTCAAANGAGAATTCTTGNCGNGTACCATTNGACATATCTTCAATCCATGCGGCCGCACACAGGACTTTTTCATGCTCAATACTGGTTTCAAGGTCGAAAGAGAATACTTTGAATGGTACTTGGAATGGTTCACAATCTGATAAATCACTAACATCACAAGATACTGTGATGTCAACAGCATATCTTCCCGCTCCACCAGCCTTGAGTACTTTCAATCTCTGCTCTTCACCATTTTCAATTATATCTCTTGAATCGATAATTTCGCCTTTTGCATGGACGTGCATGCTTAGGTCATTGTCGAGGAAAAGACGATTCAAAAATGGTATATCGCCGGCAAATATCTGCCATGATTGCTTTACAAGCGATTTTCTAAGACTTGGGACAACAAATGGCTGACGGGCGGTTACTTGCCAGATTGGTCGCATGCCAAGGTCTGTAAGTTTCATCTCAGGGCCGCTAATTGAGCGAATATCTTCATTGGCCTCAAGGCGCTTTAATTTATCAAGAAATAATTGTGGGAGTTCTTGACCTTCTTTCCAAGCNCTTAGAGGGGNTATCTCAAAGGTTGGTGACATACCTGAAACGAGTAAACAGGCCGAGCGCCCATCTTCGCAACGTGCGAATACTTCGAGGATGGTTTTGTGGTCAGCACCCCCTTTGGAGGCATCGACAGAGTGGTAACGCCCACTGATTATACCCAGTTTACCGTCGAACTTCATGGCTCTGCCCAATACAAGCAGATTGGCGAGGCACTATGGCACTTCGTATTTTCAAAGAGGAATAAAATGCTGCTGTGCTTCNACATATTCNGGGTCTGGGGCTTCTTTTGCCAACTCTCTTTCCTCTAATTTTTGAACATCTATTCGCTGTAAGAAAATGCTTAACACAAAAATTGGTACCATCAATACAAAGGTCTTTACCTCTACTGGTTCGAATGTAGAAAGAGGATTTCCAGTCAACAGTAAGGTGGCTATTAAACAGCCATAGGCGGCAAATATTGCTGATACTATCATAGGTAGTAAACGATTTATTCCCATTGTTAGGAAAAAGGCTGCTAGTGCTGCAATTCCACTCCAAAGATTACTCCTTTCAACATCAAACCCATAATTACCAAGTGTTTGGATACCGGTTGAAAAAGTTATGAATATAAATGCAGAAGTAAGCATTCTAGTCGACATACGAACGAGTGCTGAGAGCACCATTCCAATGAAAAAGCAGAGAATACCTGTGATCTGTGTAGCGGATAATGATATACCTAATTCTTCGGCTAATGGCGTGATTTCTGGAGATAGGTAATATCCAATTGCTGCCCCGATTATGAAAGATACCAAAGGTAATCTGCGATGACCTTGTAGAAATAGTAGAATTGAAAGTCCTAAGATTGCTATCCCAAGAGGTGCACCGACCTCTTCCATTTTCACTGCCAAAGTCGAGGTCATTTCCTCAAGAGATGGTTGGCTCATGAATTAATTGGATGGCTGAGGGATATTGAATATTTACTAGAATAATCGGCATATCAGCATACTTTACCAACAGTAATGATTGAAAGCCGGATTTCTATGGGCATCATGTTGGGGTTAGTATGAGCGAAGAAATTGACTGGGATAGTTTGACTTTTTCTCTTACCCCAACCGACACTATGTACATCACTGAAACAGCGATAGATGAACCTTGGACTCCTGGAGATTTGATGCCATATGGCGATATGAAAATCTCTCCGGCTGCCGGTGTTTTGAACTATGGCCAAGGGCTGTTTGAAGGAATGAAAGCATACCGAACCTCAAAGGACAGAGTGGTCTTTTTTAGGCCAGAGGAAAATGCTAGAAGAATGCAAAGAGGTGCAGACCGTTTGAAGATGCCACCTGTACCTGAATCAATTTTTATCGATGC
>NHGH02000022.1:26838-49985 GCA_002172355.2 Euryarchaeota archaeon TMED132 | reverse complement strand
TGAATATTGTAGTTGAATGACCTTTTAGAACACCTTCTTTGAGAAGAATATTAGTTTCTCCTGAAGGTGCAATATGGTTGAAACTCCAACCTTCTAAGGAAATGGCGAAATCATTGGGGTTGGATACTTCAATCCATTCTGGATTGCCAGAAACCGAACGAGGACTTATCTCAGTAATATGTAATGAATTGGATTTGCGCCCACCGTCATGAACTTCTAATATCAATTGGATTTTTTCAGCCCCATCTTGGAAAGTCACCGATGCACTAGAAGATGTTTGAGCGGTATTACGAGGAGTGCCGCCCTCAAATAAAACTAAATTTACTCTTGATAAATTGTCACTATCGGTAATCTTAATTTGAACATATAGACTTAGCCCGTTATCCAAGCCTAAGCCCTTTACCATTCCATCCTCAGTCACATTAGAAAGTGAATTAACTCTGTCAAAGTCCAATTTCCCACCTAACATTAGACCGACTTGAACTACGCCTTTATCCAACTCACTAGCTTCAATTTGATGCCAATCGGAGGTAGCATTTTGATAATCAAGATTTGAATCCAACATTGGAACAAACCATCCGCTATTTGAGGTCATACGATCTAAGCCATTGTATGCTGCACGGTCAATTCGGTCTACAGAAGTGTCATTAGAACCCATTTCCAATTGAGCCAAAGAGAGAAATGCGGTTAAAATCATCAAAAATAATGTGAAGGCGGAAAGAAATTCAATAACTGCGGTCATACCATTTTGATCTCTTTGGAGAGAATGATGAGACTGCTTGCGCATGTTAGTGGTAGGAGAGAGTAATTCAAGAGGTTGCCGATTGACATGTATGATTGGGTCTAATTTTAGCCACTTTTTGTCAATTCGAAGCGATGAGTCTTTGAATGTTCAATGAGAGGAAGGTGTATGAGTGCAGTCTATAAGCGGCTAAATGGCAACCAAAAAAGTTGCTTCACGTTCGTGATTTTACTGCTATTTAGTTCTCTATCTGGCATCGCTATGACGCCTAATGCCGAGGCTGCTGCCGGGGGGGACTTAGGGATAATTGGGACCAGTTACCCTCCTGAAGATACATGGATGGCGGCATATGACTCCATTAAATTCGAAGTAGAAATTGAAAATTTCCACGTCTCTCCTTCTACTTCAGGGCGAGTTTTAGATTGGTATGTTTGCGAAGGAATAAAAAATTATAACCTTTGTATTAGTTCCAGTTTTGAAGATGGGAGNATTACAATAAGTTCGATATTACCTGGAGTTGTGGAAACATTTGAATCTTCGACATATTTTAACCCTAATGGTTTTGAAGGAAATATGACTATTGTTTACAAATTTGATCAATTTGATTTCGATTCTAGTAACGACATATACTCATTTGTGGTAAACTCTACTACAGATTACATGGATATAAAAATTGATGACGACACTAGTGTCTTAGATAATATAGAAAACCTTGCCTCATATAACAATAATTTTATCCTTAATTCTAATACAAGCTATTCTTTTGAGTTTGAAGGAGCGTCCCACTTGTGTAGTACTTGTCAACTTAACGCGAGCATTGGATGGGAATTATGGGGTTTTGAAAGTGGAGAGAAAGTTTCTGACTCGTTTAGTAATTATTCATCATTCCCAACAGATGGTTATTACAAATCCTTTACAATCCATTTGCCAGACTTCCAACACAACGATACTGGCGAATTTTTACTTACATACGGAATGTTTAGTTCATTCGGCAGCCCGAATAATGACATGATAAACGAAAATAATCTAAGACAAGAGTACATCATTATCAACGATGAAATAGATTTAGTAATTAATCAATTGAGTCCATCTCATAACCCTTCATCTCCTGAGTATTACTTTGGAGACAATATGGCAAAATCCACATTACAAAATAATGGCAATAAATCAGTAAATAACTTGACGGTTTCAATGCAGATTTTTAATGCCGTAAATGAATTACAAACCAGTGATAGTTGTTCAATCGAAGTAATTCATCCAGGTAATTCATTCACATGTTATTTTGATGTTCTAACTAGCGGTATATTCTTGAACATAGTCGTCATTATTCCAGAAATTACAGAGGATGGAAATGATACCAAACCAAGTAACAATATTATTTATGAGAATACTGAAATTGTTATTCCTTCATTAAGCGGATATATAGTGAACAACAATATCAAACCATGGTACACTAATCTAGATGAAGTAAACCTAACCGGAAATGCTAATTTATTCGCCCCAGGTCCGATAAATTACTCTTGGTGGTATGCAGGAATCATAAATCTAGGTTTTGGCGAAAATTTAACTATCCCATCTAATAGTTTAGGACTTGGAGAGCATGTTATTAGGCTGACTGTGCGAGATGTTTTTGGAAATACTGAGAATATATTCGAAGTTGTTAATGTATACTTTTACTCTGAAGAAGATAAGTCACCCCAATATATTTCATCGGGAGTAACAGTCGAAGAATCAAAAATTATAACTGAAACAAGGCTTCCCACTGTCGGAGAAACATATGGTGTAGGAAATAGTAAATCGCCTCTTCTTATGATATCATTCGACCTGATAAGAGAATCTGATAATCAAAGCCTTTTCACTGGATCAAACTGGATGGATATTGAATTAAATACATCTTATCTTTTATTAGATTCTATACCATTTGAATCATTAGAAGTTCGAGTATTGGATAATTTTGATGATACTACTTGGGCATTATTCGAAGAATCGACACCCCTGTTTAACTCTGAAGAGGAAAACATATCTTTTACGACATTTAGACCTATTACTATATTGCTAATTGGGAGTGTTAATACTCCAAATGTAGAAGCCAGTAATTTCACCACCTCAATGGCAGAAGGCGGTACATTCAGGCTGGATTGGATACCTACTGGAGACATAAATAATGACTACATAGGTGGATGGAATATCTATCAATTATCATTACCGGAAACTGGGGGTACTGTCTTCCCATCTTCCAATCAAAATTTCAACCAGTTAGTTTGGGATGATTTAACTACAAACTCATTTAAGATATTCCTTCCAATCACAGAAAGTTACTGGAATGACCCTCTCAAACTTGAAGATGGCTTTTGTACATCATATGCGATAGTACCAGTAGATAGACAAGGAACTGCTTATTTTGAAAAGGCTAATGTAACTACTGATGAAAATGGCAATGGCACCTACATCTGTGGCGACAATACTCCTCCGTCATCTAATGCCATTCAATTCAATCATGCTTGGGAATTTACAAACAGTAGTGATTGCTTTAAGATTGAAAATGATTGGTCTATGTGTTACTCAGTTGAACTTACTTGGACTTGGCCAGAGCATGAAATAGATGGAAATGTAACTTGGAACCTGTACAGAATAGAACAAAATCCGAATGGTCTGGATATTTCATTGGCAACTCCTATTTTATCTAATATGGAAGGNACACCTATGCAAACTGGAAACTTCACACAATACGGCTGGGAAGACAATGGGNTTAGGCCACAAAGGACATACTACTACATTTTGACGCCTACAGATTGGGTAGGTAATGAAAAAGTAGTAATCCAATTCCCATCGGCAAACGTCGAAAGAGTGTATATTGAAGATGATTGGTGGTCTTACTACCAACACCTAATTCCACTCCCTCCAGAACCTGAAGAGCCCCCTCTAGGTAATGAATGGCTTGGCAACTTTAGTGAGAGTTTAGAACAAGACGAATTCAAATATGCAGGAGTAGTAGTATTACTAACTCTATGTATATCTTTGATTATGCTACCACTAATCATCAAAAAACGCAAGCGCCTAAATAGAGTTATCAATGCTAGGAACAGGCAAAAGATGGCAGACTCTATGGCCGATGAGTTCGATGACTTCTTCGACTAATAATGGCGCGGCAGGGGAGATTCGAACTCCCGAGGTGAAACACCACTGGATTAGCAATCCAGCGCAATGGCCAGGCTATGCGACTGCCGCAGTAAACCTCGCCACTTTCGATTAAGTCATGAATATGACGGTCATGAAATTTTAATTTCTCACAGGTCTAGTGGACCTAGCCAACCCAATAAATCAGGCGGAATAATGCAAATTATAACTAAAAGAATAAACATCCATCCAAGATAGTACAAAGAACGGAAAAAGGATTTAGCTGCCTTTGGCATTCTACCATTAGAATCGAATTCCTCNTTCGGATCTATTTGCCAAACTGATATTGAATACCAAAGCGTCAAACCTCCAGCGATAAAAGACCAAAGTAAGGGCAGNCCTGATTCTGGCCAAAAGCAAGGAACTGCGCCAAGTAAAAACAATAATACACAATAAATTTTAGATTGCTTCAAAGTATATTCTGCACCCTTGACTTCATTCATCATCGGAACTTCTGCTCTAGCATATTCACCCGAACGGTAGAGAGCAAGTGCCCAGAAATGAGGTGGAGTCCACAAAAAGATAAGTGCAAAAAGCATCCATGGAATTGCAGAACCTAAATCGAATGGATTTAGATTACTAAGAGAATCACCTGCTGCCCCTGCCC
Source organism: Euryarchaeota archaeon TMED132 (assembly GCA_002172355.2). Taxonomy (GTDB): domain Archaea; phylum Thermoplasmatota; class Poseidoniia; order Poseidoniales; family Poseidoniaceae; genus MGIIa-L1. The sequence continues at coordinate 45,459 of NHGH02000022.1, read as the reverse complement.
ATCCAATCAATGGAGGAGTGGCCCCTGCAATACCCCCAATTACAATATTTTGTGGAGTTCTTCTTTTCAACCACATAGAGTATATCAAAACATAAAATGCTACAGAAAAAAAGGACCAAAAAGCCGCTTTCCAATGAAGTAAAAAGAAAATCGAAGATCCCGATAATGAGATTATTATTCCAAAAATAAGCGCTCCTACTGGTGAGATGTGACCCTGTGGTATTGGTCTTTTTTGTGTTCTAGTCATCAACATGTCAATATCTGAATCATACCACATATTAATCGAATTTGAACCACCTGCAGATAGAGTACCTCCTATTATTGTAATTATAATAGTAAAACCTGTATCTGCCCATGTTCTTTCAATTTCTAATAAACCATGCCTAGATAGTAAATCATGAACTAAAATAGCACAAACTGCAGTAATTTGTAGTAAAACAATTACTCTTAATTTCATCAATTGTAGAAATACGCTTAGCCACCCAGGATGAAATTTTGGACCAGAATCTGAAACAGTTGTGGCACCCATAAATCTTACTCCTCCGCCGAGTTTATATTTTTTGACAGTACTGATAACCTAATCATAAATGGACAAACTAGAGATACCAAGAAACAGGAAATACCACCCACTAAATGTAGTAATGAAAGCCATTCGGGGAAATCACCAGACTTTGCAAATATCAAATAACTAGCTCCAATCAATAAATTCAACAGCCAAAGTTTACCTGTATTATGCATGTATTTCAGGAAAATTTCAGATTCTGGTGAATCTTTATTTTCTTTCTGAACTTTTATGACAGAGACGATTAGAACTAATCCGATTACTAGAGCACCGATTCTGTGAATCATTTGTATCAAAACACCGGGTCCATCCAAAGATGGAAAAAATGACCCATTACATTTTGGCCATCCATTTGGGAAACCAACTGAACATGACTGATTGTATTGNCCTCCNGCNGTNGAAGAAACCCANGCNCCTANAATNANTAGAAANAGGACNGANNCNGNNATTGCATCGAANCTTTTCTTATTCTTCTCGATAAATTGCTTAGAGGTAGAGAGAAATTTCCAATCTGCTCCCTCTTTAACTCGCATCAGTAAGTATTGCCAAATTATTGAGGCTGAAAAAATACAAGCCAGAGAAAGATGTAATGCTACAGTCCAATCTGCATTGTCAAAGAATACCGTAGTTGCGCCTGCAGCCGCTTGAATAATTAACATCACACCTATGAAAATTGAGGAATAATAATTTGATTTACCATAGGTTTCCATTTTCTTCCTCGCTATGAAAAAGTTCGCAATAATTGGTATTGCAATAATTCCAACTAGTAAACGGTGAATCCATTCTAAGAATATCTCAAACACNGTNTANCTATGAAATTCNCCTCTAGAATCTATTTCATCAGGATTCTCATCCCAATACTGTTCTTGTTCCTCCGGAGATACATCAAATCCATATGTGCCAAAGCACTTAGGCCAATCAGGGCATGATTCGCCAGCATCATTGATTCTTATCGAGCCTCCAGCAATAATAATTAATAGAGCCATTGATAAAATAATCAAAGGTAATGTTGATGGGCGTCGCCACCAAGCAGTGTCCATGGGTAGACGGGAGGGAACGCCCCTTTTCAACACATGCCCGAATCGCTATAGATTTATCAAACCGAAATTTTTAACAAAAATCGTGACCATACTTCTAATAATTTCATTAGCCCCCAGTAACGGTATTGCAGAGGAAGTCGAAAATACAGAATCAAAGGTTTTGCTAGATGTACATGTACTCGATTCGACTTGCCTTACCGAAGAATCATGTAATTCTTGGAGACCAAGTAATTTAATCGAATATTTCGGAGCTGATTGGTGTGAACCTTGCATGGAAGTCGAAGAAGAAATTAGTAATATNGACTCAAATCAATCTGTAATAATTCAACATCATCCATCTCCAAGTGACCTTACTTTCTTCCAACAGTCAAATATGAAATTCGAGAATCAGTATAGGTTACTATTTATTCCTTCAATTGTGATAAATGGAGAATCTTTGCTAACTGGTTCGAGCCAAGCATTGGAGATCAATCAAGTACTTCANAATCAAAATAATTCTTTTACCGGAATTTCAGATATCAATTATCATAATGGGACATTGTTTTGGAATGCAAGTGAAGGCTATAATCTAAATATATGGAAACTCGAAGAAACAAAGCATGAATTTGAAAACTATTCGCATCCTAATTTAGCCACCTCTCTACTCTCGTTTAAATCTGAAAACAGTTCAGCAAATATTTCTCAATGGCTCGAAAATTGGGATGGGAGGCTGGTATTTATGCTAGAAGATATCGGTTCGGCTAAACTAGTTTCAGCATCATCGCAACCTACTGGAAATTTTAATTTTAATAATGATGATTCTAAACAATCTGAAGAAATAAAAAATGAACAATTNGATCCTTCTGTAATGGCAATAATTACCGGTTTGATAATGTTAGCAATACTCCTTCCTGCATTGATTATGTTCCAAGGTTTGAGGAAGTTTGAACCGGGAGACACACCTAAAGAAGAAGAATGAACTCACTCATGAGTAGGGGTTAGGTTCAAAAACAGTTGATATCACGCTTGCATGCGACTCACAGTCGCAGGTGTAAAATTATGGTTAAACCAGCTAGACTACATACCCGCTTCGAACGTGCTAGAATCATTGGGGCTAGAGCCTTACAAATTGGAATGGGAGCACCGCTATATGCTGGAGAAGATGACCTCCGTAATGCGTTTAAAGAAGAATTGATTTCACTATATGGATTTGAAGAAGCATCCGTCAGATATGTATTGGANCCTCTAAAGATTGCTCTTTACGAATACGAGCACGANTTAATACCAATCGATATTGACCCTCACGAAGACTGATTCAATTATTTAGAATTGAATCCGTAATATTCGGGTTCCATCACATCAGGGAGATTCTCTCTNTTGACTAATATTGTTCTAACTGCCCATAAATCTACAAATATTCTGTATTTTAGCGTTGCATCTAGATAATCAACTCCGCTAGAACCACCTGTACCCATTCTTCTTCCAATCATTCGTTCTACCATTCTGGCATGTGAATTTCTGAACAGTAACATTGATTGTTCAAGTTCAACAAAAGAATCAATCAAGATTCTAGGCCATGATAGAAGGGGTAATTCTCTATATGATTCAATGAATAATAAACCAGCTCTTGAGCGATTTATTACACCATCCGGCCTAAGGAAACTTTCAGCTTGTGCAATAGATGCTTCCATTCTTGGNCGAACTTGAGATTCAACTCCATGGCCGATTTCAACGATATGCGATATAACCGACTCTGCATGATCCTTCATAGCCTCAATATGACTATCAACAAATTGAGATACGACTTCAGAATCGTTTTCATCGCCACTTAGAGACCCATTAATTGGGGTTCTAGAAAGCCAATTCTCTAAAGATTCTCTAAGTGATGGNTGATTGGAAACCATTTCAAAATTATCGAGAATACTTTTCGATACTTTACCCTCTTCTGCTAGTTTTCTCATATGCTTTAATGGGTTCATACCTCCATATGTTTCATGTTCTAGTCCAAGAAGAACTTCAAGTTCTCTCATTTGCCATGATTCGAAACCTGAGGAAGTTCCTAATCGGTCTCTAAATGCAAGAAATTCTTGTGGAGCCAGTGTTTCCATAACTTTCCATTGCTGTGACATCAGATTAAAAATTGAAGTGACACGCTCTAAATGATGGACTAATTTTGGCATCACTTTTTCATCTACCTTATTTGAATTTAGTATTGAGTGAGCCTGTTTTAATTCAGAAAGAATTAATTTAAACCATAACTCAAATGCTTGATGGACAATTATGAAATGTGTCTCATCATTACATGGTTGTGGAAGATATCCGTCTGGACCTTCTTGTAATTGCAATAATTCTTCCAGTCTTAGATAACCTCCATAGGTCATCCTCTGCCCNGATGGTACTTCAGCCATGACACGGCATCGGCTCCTAAGACTTGAACTCTTCACTGAAAGGAAAAAAATTGAGTTGATTGCTTAACCTCTAAATTTATTGAAAAAAGTAGAATAAATGCATAATGCTCATAGGGGTAATACAAAACCCCTCGACATGGGCGTAGACACTGACTTATTGGCAAGTTGGCTTGCTGGCTACGACAAAGACAAACTTACTATCGGAGTTGTTGCCTCTCACTCCTCTTTGCAAATACTACATGGTGCNAAGAAAGANGGGTTTCGAACTTTGGGAATTGCAGTTGGAGAAAACCGAAGAAGNTTCTACAAAGCATTCCCTGGAGCAGANCCAGATGANTGGTTAATGCTAGAAAATTACAGAGANATGCTGGACTATGCTGAATGGTTTAGAGAAAGAAATGTAATCATTATTCCTCATGGTTCTCTAGTAGAATATTTAGGGGCTACAAATTATAAAAATCTCCAAGTNCCTACATTTGGCAATAGAGGCATATTGCACTGGGAAAGTAGTAGACATCGACAAAGACTGTGGTTAGAAGATGGTGGTTGTGATATGCCTAAGGTTTTGGAAGACCCCCATGACATTGATGGTCCAGTAATTGTCAAATATGCTGGTGCAAAAGGTGGTAGAGGATACTTTATCGCTAGAGATTATCGAGATTTTCGTAGAAATGTAGACATTGAAGAAGAATTTACTATCCAAGAATATGTACTTGGATGTAGATATTATCTACATTTCTTCTTTGACCCCACTGCAGATGACGGTTTCCAAGTTCAAGGAAGAAAATCTAATGCTGGTAAAAACTTAGGCAGATTAGAGTTACTTTCGATGGACAGAAGAGATGAATCTAATGTCGATGAATTTTACAAACTTGGCTCACTTAGAGATTTGAGAGAAATGAATCTAGAACCCTCGTTTGTTGTCACTGGAAATCAACCTGTAGTAATNCGTGAATCATTGCTACCAAGGGCTTTTGAAATGGCCGAGGGAACTATAGCAGCATCATTTGAACTCGAAGAAGGAAGCAGAGGAATGATCGGGCCATTCTGTCTAGAAACTATTGTGACCGATAAATTAGAATTCAAGGTATTTGAGATAAGTGCTAGAATAGTTGCTGGTTCAAATCCATTTGTTGGAGGGTCTCCTTACTCTGATATCAATGAAGAAAGAATGTCTACAGGAAGAAGGATTGCCCGTTCAATCAAGAAGGCATGTGACAGTGATAGATTACTAGAAATCTTATCTTAATCTAATTACTATCTTCTTCTTCTAATTCCACTTGAACTTCTTTTACTTCATTACCTTCAAGCTCTTGTGTAGAGGAAAGAATCTCTGCAATTGAAACTGAACCATCACCATCAGTGTCTGCTCTTTGGTGAATCTCTGCTGCTTCTTCAATTGAAACACCAATCGCTTCTGCCACTTCTTCNATTGAAACAGCGTCTTCACTAGAATTTTCAAATTTATTNGAAAGAGCTTTCATTTGCTCCCTTAATTCTTCCAATTTAGCATTTCTTTCTTCNGCTGTTGGAACTGTAAATTGTGCTACAAGTTTGATTGGGTCCCCATGAGATAAATCCCCATTAAATTCCATTAACTCACCAATATTGTTGATAATTACTTGGAATTTTGTAGGGTCTTTTGCTCTGCGCTTGTTATGCTTCTTGTAATGGTGGACATAAACTTGGTATTCTCCTGCTTGAGCTGTATCATCATCCCAAACGACATTCTCTACAGGTTTCTTAGTTTCAGGTCTTACATTCGCATCTACGTCGAGTTCACCACCACATGCTGAAATCTTGTTTCCACCATGGATTCTTTCCCCTGATGGACAAACTACGTGTAAATCTAAATCATTATAGTTATTCCACATTAGTGAAACTTGGACATCTCCAGATCTTGCACCCTCTCTCTCTAATCTTTCTTGCAATTCAGACATTGCGTTCTCTGCNGCGCGCCTAGATTCCATTTCCTCTTGTTGCTTAGCTAATTCAACTTCAGCAATTCTTTGTTCTTCAACTGCAGCCATAGCAGCCTGTCTTTGTTGCTCTTCTTCTGTGCGTTCATTTTCCAATCTTTCGGATTCTTCAGCTTCTTGACGCATTTTCAGTTCCATTTGATTCTTGGAAAATTCTTCTTNCTCACTTCNCTCCNNNACATCAAATTNACATACTAATTTAATTNNNTCACCATNANTCAATTCACCATNNTATTCCCTAAANTCTCCAACATTATTGACAATGATTTGGAATTTAGTTGGGTCACGTGTTCTTCGCTTTCTGTGCTTCTTGTAATGATGAACATATACTTGATATGAACCGGGGGATGCTGATATTCCCTGCCATACTACATTTTCAACCGGCTTTTTGGTCTCTGCTCTAACATTTGCATCAACATCTAACTCTCCACCACATTCAGAAACCTTATTTCCGCCATGGATTCTTTCACCAGATGGACATACAACGTGAAGGTCTAAATCATTATAATTCTCCCACATAAGGGAAATCTGTACATCTCCGCTCATTGCGCCTTCTCTTGCTAATCTTTCTTGTAATTCCGCCATAGCAGCCTCTGCAGCCGCTCTTGATTCCATTTCTTCTTGTAATTTAGCAGCTTCTAATTCTGCCAATCTCTGTTCTTCGGCTGCAGCCATTTCAAGTTGGCGAAGTTCTTCTCTTTCTGCCTCTAAACGAGCCTCTTCCTCTTCTCGTTCTTTGGAAAGTTTTTGATCTTCATCTCGTCTTTTACGCTCAGCTTCTTCTGCCTCTAGGCGTTGACGTTCTTCCTCCTCAAGCCTATTCTTTTCTTGTTCTTCAGCAAGTCTGCGTTGTTCTTCTCGACGGAGTCTTTCTCTCTCTGCCTCTTCTTCCAGCAAACGTGCTTGATCGGATGCCATTCGTTCGGCTTCTTGAACCGCAAGACGGGAGTCTATGATTTGTTGACGGCGCCTTTTATCTTCGACTAAGGCTAATTTACGGTCAATCTCCTGTTTCGTTTGTCCAAAACTCGGAGCGCCACTACCTTGCCTAAGTCCTTCGGCAGACATTCCTGGACGCATGTTTAACTTGGCATCTTTTCTTACTAGAATATACCACATACCTAGCAAAAATCCGCCACCCATGAGAGCCATAACGCCCAAAGAAGCCGTATCCATGTCAACCCCATATCGAACATGTCTATTGAAGCATCGGTCAAAAGTATATATTTTCGCTACTGAAAGAGATTATTTAATCTTCCATTAAGATAAAATCCCTCACATATTTTCGATATAAAAAAGCAAAGCATTGAGAGGGGGGAACTGTTCGCACTATCATGGGCAAAGGCGACTTGTTGTCTAAGATTCTACCTAGTGGACGTGGTGTTTGGGTACCTATTGACCATGGGGTTTCGGACTATCCAGTTGAAGGATTAAAAGACACAGAATCTACAATAAAGTCGCTAATCTCTGCTGGAGTAGATGCGATTATTGCCCACAAAGGTATTGTTGGACATTACCATAAATTATGTGAAAACACAAACACTAGTATGATTGTCCATTTATCTGCATCAACAAGGCATGGTGGAAGCGAGGCATCAAATAAAGTCCTAGTGGGCAGTGTTGATGAAGTTCGAAAAAGAGGCGGTGTTGGAGTTTCCTGTCAAGTCAATATGGGGAGTGTAAAAGAACCAGAAATGATGGAGAGAATGGGTGAAATTAGTCGTCAAGCTGTTCTTGAAGGACTACCCATGTTTGGCATGGTTTATGCTAGAGGTCCTAATTTGAATATAATGGAAGACGATGTTACCAAAGGAAATGCTCATGCAGTAAGATTGGCTTTTGAATTAGGCTGTGATGCAGCTAAGACCGTCTGGACGGGAGATAAAGAAAGTTTTACTGAAATTGCGAATGCGGTTCCAATACCAATTCTTGTAGCAGGGGGCCCATCTACAGGCGATAGTAGAGCGATTTTAACTATGATTCGAGATGCATTAGACTCGGGAGCATCTGGCGTGTGTATGGGTAGACAGATTTTTGGACACCCACAAGTCGAGTCAATCGCTAAAGCAATCGTCATGTTGGTACACCAAGATGCTTCGGTTGATGAAGCGATTATTGAATGCTCTTTGTGAGGTGCTAATATGGAGGTATGGCTAGATTATTGCCACTCAAATAAAATCGATTCTATCTCGAATCATCAATTTGACAAAATAATATCTCAAACTCCTATCGAAGACACAGTGACATTGACTTATTCTCAAAATTCTTTATATCATGACCAACAATTAATTGGAACCAAAGTCCTAATATCTAATTCAGATAGTCAAAGTGATGCAAAGAAATTTATTGGTAGTATGGCTTGGATTATTCTAGAGTTTGAAGATTGGTCGATGATTCCAATTGAAAATTTAATTGCTGCATCTCAAGATACTCCTACAAAGATTGCTGCAAAAATTAGAACACCTGAAGAGGCTCAAGGAGCTGGTTTTGCATTAGAAACCGGCGTTGATGCGTTAATAGTTGAATATGAACAAGATATGATCGAGGCCGCATTTATCATCAAGTCACAAAGAGGGGAACAGGGAGACACAAAGTTAGTTGAAAGTTCAAATTCGGATGAAATAATAATTGCTCAACATAAGATAAAATCTATTGAGCAAGGAGGAATTGGTGAAAGATATTGTATTGATTTGACTTCACTACTTTCGGTTGGAGAGGGTATGCTAATTGGTTCTTCTGCGTCGAGTTTAGCATTAGTTCATGGAGAAACAATAGATTCTGAATTTGTCCCACAAAGGCCGTTTAGAGTTAATGCTGGTCCACCACACTCATATGTTATGATGTCAGATAGAACTACAAAATATATTTCTGAACTAAAATCCAATGATTCAGTGTTGATTTCAAATCTAAATGGAGATACAAGAATTGCAAGAATCGGGCGTTTAAAGATAGAAAAAAGGCCATTTTTAGCAATATATTGGGATAATCTTTTTGATAAACCGTCTTCTATATTCCTACAACAGGCGGAGACTGTGCGGTTGATGGATTCCACTGGAGAATTTATTTCTGTAACCTCTTTAAAGGTTGGAGATATTATTCTTGGATGGAGCGGAAAAGGTTCTAGACATATCGGAGAATCGATTAACAGTAAGGTGGATGAAAGGTGATTTGATTGGCAATACTGGGCAGTGGACAAGCACATGGGGCATGTAGTTTACTTCATGCTGCCGGTACTGGATACGGCTCAAGTATTGCATTAGACCTACCTGTTGCCGTTCGATTGTTAGACAAGCCTAGTAAAAGGGACTTAGACGACCCAGATGGACTTCTTGATTCGGTCATTAAAATTTGGTTGGCCAATGAATACGAGTTACCAAATGGATTAAATCAAGAACAATTATTTTGGGCAGTCGCATCAAAAATCCCTCCTAAGCAAGGTTTGAAATCAAGTGCTGCAGTCTCAATTGCTGCTCTTAGAAGTCTATGTGATGCAACTGGAATAGATCTGCCAGTACATAGATTGGTTGAATTAAGTGCTCAATCTCAATTTGATGCTGGTGTTTCTTTAACAGGTTCAATTGACGATGCTTGGGCATGTGCTACAGAAGGATGGAAATTGATAGATGTAAATGCAGAATCAATAGAAGAAGGTGTCATAATGGAAGGGCGAGGTCCTGAAAGTGATGATTGGTTGGTACTAATTATATCTCGTGATAAGCGTACTAAATCTCCGACATTGGAAGATTTCCAGCCATATTTCAATGACTTCCAACAGGCTTTAAGCGCCATACAAGAAGGAGATTTACTCAATGCTATTACCTGGAATGGACGTGCTATGAGCGGTGTTTTAGATGATTATGAGGGAAGAAGAATTTCTAATGATGCATTCGTCAATGGGGCAAGAGCTGCAGGAATTAGTGGTTCGGGACCTGCAGTAGTAATTTTATCGCCATCTATTACCCCTCAAACAATAAAAAGAATGAAGAGAATTCTCAAGGTTAGAGTCAAAGAGGATAATATTATCGAAACTAAATTCCTAAATTCAACAGGTGAAGATGTAGATTCAGACTGATTTGCACAACTTCATCAATGAATAGCACTTGGGATGTATGATACACATGCAGATGACGTTGGGGCAGCACCTGCAATTGACTCTGTTTGGCACTAGCCACGGCCCTCTTGTTGGCGCTTATCTCCAAGGAGTTCCTAACGGAATACCTATCGATAGAAATGAAATTCAAAAGGCGATGGACAAAAGAAAACCAGGTGGTAAATTTGCCAGTAAAAGAAAGGAACCAGATAATGTAGAACTATTATCGGGAATCTCCAATGAAATCACCAATGGAGAGAAGATAGAGATTTCAATAAAAAATAAAGATGCTCGTTCTTCTGACTATTCATTTATTCCCAATCACCCTCGACCGGGACATCAAGACATGGTTATGTTGAAGAGAACTAATGGTGAAGCCGACCTAAGAGGTGGAGGAACTTCCAGTGCAAGGTTAACAGCACCAATTGTCGCAGCTGCAGCAATAATTGAGCCTATACTAGAAAAATTAGGCATTGGTATGAATGCTCATGTTAGTGCGATTGGAAATATTGAATCAAGACCTATTAATCAATGTCCTGAAAAATGGGCAAATGAAGAATGTCATCTAATTAGGTGTCGTGACCCAGAAGTTGCTCAATCGATGATTGATTTAATTCACAGCCAAAGAAAGAATCTAGATTCGATAGGTAGCAAAGTTGAACTTTGTATTTCTGGTCTTCCTTTGGGCCTTGGAGAACCATGGTTTGATGGTATCGAGCCTGCCTTGTCTAGAGCAATGATGTCAATTCCAGCAGCTAGAGGAGTTTCATTTGGGCATGGCTTTGATGTTGTTAAAATGAGTGGCAGTGAGCACAATAGTGCCTGGGGTGGAACAAAAAATACTCCTGTTTTAGAAGGCGAAAAGCCTGATGGGGCATTAGCGGGTCTTGCTACAGGTTCAGATTTACTATGTTCTGTTGCATTTAAGCCGCCATCTAGTATAGCAAAAGAGCAATTGACTTTGAACCTTGAAACCAATCAAAAAGAAAATCTAACTGTTAGAGGTCGTCATGACCCAGTTTTAGGACCTAGGGCAGTGGCAGTAGTTGAAGCAATGGCCAAATTGATAATTTGTGATTTACTAATTCGTGGAGGGTTTGTCAATGAATAACTCTACCATAGTTCACAAATTTGGCGGTTCATGTCTAAGAGATAATGCAGACTTGGAACAAATTTCTAACATAATTAGAGACTTCCCCGGTCGACCTGTAATTGTTGTTTCAGCTTTATGGGGTACGACTGATCGTTTGATGCGAGCATCAAATGAACCAAAATATGCCACTAGATTAGTAGATGACCTAAGGAGGCAACATATACGATTCGCACCAAATATCGTTAATTCGGAATTTGGAGGAATGTTTGAATCTGTACTTTTAGGAATAGAAAAATCGCTTTCCGAAATTTCAAAAAAACTCGACCAACACTATCATACTAACACGCTTTTAGCCGCTGGAGAAAGGCTATCTGCATTGGTAGTTTCATATCATCTAAGAGAATCGGGAATTGATGCTCATCCAGTTGGCTCAGAAGATATAGGTCTTCACCTAGATGGAATTGGAAGGGCTCAATCTGTTGATATTGAGCATTCTAGCAAGAACCTAGACTATCAATCACTAAGTGGGATACCGGTAATTACGGGATGGTTCGGGGAAGGTAAAGATGGTGAAATCGCTTTGCTTAGCCGGGGCGGCAGTGACCACTCAGCAACAGCAATTGCACGACTATTGGATTCAGAAAAAGTAATTCTGTGGAAGGATATTGAAGGTGTTTTAGCAATTAACCCTAGATGGGGGATAGAGACAAAGGCGATATCTTATCTTGGATATGAAGAAGCAAAAGAATTGACTAGAATGGATGCGCCGATAATTCATCCTTCCACAATGGAGCCAATTGAAGAACTCGGCATACCAATTGAAATTCGTCATCTATATGAAAATAAAAACGGCTCTGCACCAACTACGATTGGACCTGATATCGTTCAAGGAAACGAGATTAAGGCGATAGGTTGCTTACGTAGCGTTTCAAGAATCGAGATTAAGACCGATAAAATTGTAAATTCAAGCAAGATTTTAGGAGAACTACTTATTCGACTAAATAATCATAATATTACTTGCTGGTCGTTGAATTATTTACCCGGTAAAATAGATATCGTAATTTCACAGAATGATTTCCATGCTGCTGAAGAAATTATTTCCTCTCTATTTCCAAATATCAGTGTTGATGATTTCCCTGCACTAATTTCACTAATTGGTAATTTAGAAATAGAGAAATTCAAGACTCAGTTTGATTCAATCGATTCCTTGGAAAGTTATGTCTCGATTCTATCTCAGACACCTCATTCAATACAATTATTATGCGTAAATGAAAACATCTCAGAAGTGTTAAATCAACTATCAAACGTAGTTGAATCTAAAAAGATTAGATCATGATTTAGTCTGCTCTCTTTTCACGGAATCTTTGAAGATGATTAGGAAGGTTTAGAGCGAATAATCCACCTACTACGCAGAATACAAAGAAAGTACCTAAAGCAACACCATAGACAGATATTAGTTCTACAGATTCTTCCATTCTTAGGGCTGTATCCGAAGAGAAAATACCTACAATTAGTGGTAAAATTGTATTTGCTGAAAGTACGATAATTGCCAAAATTCCAGCAACTATTGGATTGATAATTAATGAACGGTGATACTTACTAACTATTTTCTTAGGGTTCATAACGTATACTTCATTAGTTCTAATACTTGTATCAAGCATGGAATATCTAATTACTCCATTTGCTAATTCAAAGTACATTACTAATAATACCGCATATACTACAACTAAGATATTGAGCATAGTAGCACTGTCTTGTAATCCAAAGGGGTCACTAGCCAAGGAAACCTTAGATGCTGCAAATCTTAGAATTGCTAGTATGAATAGTAAGTTACTGATAAGTGTATATCTCCCATCTCTTTGGAATGTACCCCAGAAACCTGTACCTGCAGCTACTGAAATAATCAATATCTGCATGATAAATGCAATCGCAAGGTTTCCTGTAACCATGTACCAAATGGTACCTTCTGGAGGAGAAACCATGTATGTCAATAATGAAAGTGCGACTAGAACACCATAAACTGCTAATTGTAGATTCTGTACCATTCTATCTGGTGCGAGGAATTTCATTTTAGTGACTAATGGGCCACCCAATAAACTTTCAACAAAACTAGGAATTTCTACCTTAGGTATTGCATCTTTTGGAATGTCTGTCCCTCCACCTGCTTGACCTGCAAGTTTCTTTCTTGATGGAGCTGATGAACGAACTGTCTTTCCATCATATAGGTGACTTGTATCTCCTGTTGGTCTATTCATAGTCATACATAATCACCTCAAAATCCTCTTGCTCCTGCAAGGGCAGTGGATAGAAGCATATCAGGCTCCCAATCCATGATGTTTACTCCAAGACCTCGAAGTTCACCAATCAAAACATCTCTTTCAGTCTTCATTACTTCATATCCGGTTCTATCAATTCTTTTTGCGTCAAATTCAAACTCCAAAGATGATGGTGAAAGAACTGTGACGTCAAAGTCTCTTGCTCTGAAATCTCTTAGAGCATTGATTATAGTTGGGTCATCTTCAAGATTGGACAAGAATATTATCGGACTACCTTTATTGATGTGTGGAAGAATCCTATTTACTACAACTTGAAGTGGTATATTTCCTCTAGCCACTGCACCTGCTAACTTTGTTAAAATAACATATAGTTGCTTCTTTCCAGTATCTCTATCAACACTCACAACTTCATCACCATACACTACAACTCCTACGGAGTCACGGCGACCTAGGAAAAACTTAGCGAGTGAGGCTGCCGCTCTGGTTGAATAAACTAGTGCATTTCTAGAAACAGGACCTGTTTCGGCTACTGCCCTAGAATCAACAATAATAATTACATCAGAAACCGCGTCTCTTTCTCTTTCATTGACCATCAGTTTACCAGACCTAGCATAAGCAGCCCAATTAATGGCTCTAAATGAGTCTCCATCAAAATATTCTCTAAGAGAATAAAATTCCGAACCTGGTCCAGGTTGACGTATATTGACTGCACCTGTAAAAATCTTAGGAACTCTTGACTTGACAAAGGTTTCTTTCAAATCTTCCATCTTAGGGAAAACAAGGAAATCGTCGTAGACATGCATTTCTTTTTCCTTGTGAAATAAACCGAATGGGTCTTGAATTCTAACAGCAACAGGACCTATACTGTAAAATCCTCTAAGAGGGCATTCTAATGTATATTCAATGAATGTCTCTCTTCTAGGTCCAAGTTCCATCAAAATATAGTTAGAACCTTCTTTGATTCTCATAACTTCTGGAACTCTGTCTTTAACTTCTAAGATCTTAGGTAATGGAGATTCATTCTGCATTCTCAATGTGACATTGAGTTCACCATCTTCAAACAGCCTTGCACTGGATAGTTTTCTCATGGCTGAAACACTGCTCAAGGCAAGTCCTTCTTCACCACTCCATTCTTCAGCACGTCGACCAGATGATGCTACATCAGCATGACCGCCAAATAGCGCAGCCCATGTTAAGAATACGAATACAACGACTGCAATTGTTACCAACTGCTCATTACGTAGAGTGAGCCCTAGCAAATACATTGCTACGGCTAAACTACCCAACATCGCTGATTTACGACTCCACATAGGCTAAAACTCCTGAAATTACTCTCAAACAGTTGGAACTGGTACTTCGCGAAGAATTGTTTGAATTACTTCTCCGGATTCTAGTCCCTTGATTTGGTGTTCTGGCTTTAGAATGATTCTGTGAGCTAATGCTAATTCTGCAATTTGCTTGACATCATCAGGTGTGACGAAATCACGGCCTCTAAGGGCTGCAGCGGCACGAGATGTCTTTAGAAGAGCTTGTGAACCACGAGGTGAAGAACCGACAAGAACACGAGGATCTTCTCTTGTCCTAGATACTACTTCTACCATGTACATTCTAATTGCTGGGTCAACATATACATCTTCACAGGCTTGTTGCATTGCAATAACTCTCTGTGGGTCAGTGATAACATCGACATCGACAGCGTCTTTTCCACGAGAGATACGACGAGCTAGAATCTCGTCTTCATCAGCTCTATCTGGATATCCTACAGACATCTTGAACATAAATCGGTCAAGTTGCGCTTCAGGAAGTGGATAAGTACCTTCTTGCTCGACAGGGTTTTGTGTTGCCATAACAATAAATGGTGCTGGTAATTTATGTGTAACAGTACCAATTGTAACTTGCTTCTCTTGCATAGCCTCAAGCAAAGCCGCTTGAGTCTTTGGCGGAGCACGGTTAATCTCGTCAGCTAGTAGTAAGTTACAGAACAGAGGTCCTGGCTTGAAAGTAAATTCTCCTTTCTTAGCATCATAGATGTTTGTACCTGTGATATCAGCCGGTAGCAAGTCAGGCGTGAATTGTACACGCTTGAAATCACAACCGAGTGCATCGGCAAAGGTGTTGGTCATCAGAGTCTTAGCCAAACCTGGGTAATCTTCGAACAGAAGATTACCACCGGAAAGGATGTTGATCAACACGTTTTCAATAACGTGGACCTTACCAATAATTACCTTTTGAACTTCGGCGCTAATTGCTTGAGCAATAGCTCCGACGGCCGAAAGGNGTTCTCGGACTTCGGGTGTACTCTGGTGCTTCGGCTGGGCCGGAGCGGCCGGTGCTACAGGTGCTGCNGGCATTGGTGCTGCTGGCATTGGTGCTGCTGGCATTGGTGCTGCNGGCATTGGTGCTGCNGGCATTGGTGGTGCTGCTGGCATTGGTGCTGCAGGCATTGGTGCTGCTGGCATTCCTGGTTGCGCTGGCGCGGGCTGGGGTGGGGGGGCTGGTTGCATGTCTTTTTCCTCCTATTTTTTTCAATTACCCCAACGTCTAATCTGCGGGATTATTTCCCTCAATTCTTCGTTGGAGTAGGAACGGTTCGAACTGATTAGTTCGACAAGTCGCGGGTCACGCACCATGTGCATTATTTCCGCTGGGGTTTTTCTAACAAATTCATCTCTAGTCAGGTCGTTAAATTGACGAACCTTAGATAAAAACGCTTCTTTGACTCTAAGTTGATACTGTGAAGAATCAATTTTCTTAGGTCGCTCTCTAAAACGTGTTAAATCAAATACATGGCGCCAGTTCTCTTTTTCTGGGACAACCATAATTGCAATCGCTAATAGTGCGAATAGATTTAGAATAATAAGCCACTTTAGTACATTGTCACTAGTTAACAGAACTATAGCGCCAATCGCTTCAGTGAATGGAGATGAAAGAGCGCTTGAAACGTGTCTGCTCTCATCAAATACCAAGTTGAATTCTGAAGGGAATCTAGTGACTGTTGTGGAAATCTCCTTGTTATCAAATTCCATCATATCATAAATTAATGCTGCAAAGTATTGGCTATTTCCTCTCCAAGTTGTATCACCATATGCGGAAGAAAGGCCATCGGATGAGTCCCAGCATGAATGGGATTCTCCTAACTTATTCGATGAGTAATATTGTGAAGTACATTGTTGCTTACCTGTTTCGCTGCCCAATTGCTCATCCCAAAGGTGATTTGCTAATACTGAGTGATCTGATACGAAAACAATTGAACCAGTGACATCAACTTTGCCATAATCATTGTTTGGTTGTTCATCTAGAACATCTTCTACTGGATAGTCGAGTCTGATAATGAGGCCAGTTTTACCTTCTCCAAGCACTGGATTGTTTCGATTATTGACATCCATATCATACCTTGCAACAAAAGCCGGTGTTGATGCATGTGCTAGAACCATGACCTCTCTATCTTCATCTACATCTTCATCCAATACTTGAATTGCAGTTGCTCTATGGAAGAGAACCGGCATTCTACAATCTTCTACTTGGGAATTAGCAATATTATTTTCTGAACAAGGAATCAACCTTTCATCGCCCATAGTTGTTACATCTCTGTTAATACTTGCAGCAGCCCAAAGTTTCCTTTGGTCAGGCATTAAAATCTCGCCATTTTCATCTGCCACTTCGTAATATTGGAATGGGTCAACTACTGGTGCATCGAAATATTTAACGCCAAATTCTGAAGCTACTAATTGAGCATTTGTCGAATTTGCTGCTAATATCACTTTTCCACCTTTGTTGGTGACAAAATCAAATATTGCTGATGCTTCTGCAGCATCGAATGGTTTCTCAGGTGCAGCTATTACTAGCATTGTTCTATGAGGGTCTTTCCAATCATTTACCAACATAGGGGTGGACATAGTATTAGCAACTGAATATCCTTCACCATTTGAACCAAGTGTATCTCTCATCTCGGTTAATTGTAAGTTGGATAATTCTAAGCCTTCTTCATATGGTGAGAAAACTGTTTCTTTGTTAAAGCTGACAAGACTGATTACAATTACAGATAATAAAAGAGAAGATACAAACCCAACTTTCAGCCATGTTTCAAGACTGATTTTGGTTTTTATTTCTTCTGCCATAACCAATCCTTTCCCTAACTAAGCGCTAACTAGACACACCAATAAACGGCGGAACTTCTCTCCACTCATAATGCTTGTCCATCAATGAGCAAACCAATACAACGCTTTTTAAGACAAGAGGCCCAAAAATTGGATTCAATAATTGGCATAAAATGTGTTTAAAAAGCCGAAAATAACAATTATTATTTACGGCGTAACAAAATCAAATTGGCTGCTAAAAACACTGTAATAAGTTCTACAAGGGACAAGAACGGCAGNGNACNTGATTCNNTTAGNTCNGTAGNTTCATCATCNGATTGNGAATCTTGATNATTATTCTGNNTCNAATCATCTGTNGTACTATCTACNGCTGTAACNTCTANTTCAATAATNACACTNGTTGTAATTTGATTCCCAGANGAATCTANCGAAAGAGTGACTTCACAAGTTCTATCGGGGTGANCAGTGGATGCTNTAACTTTAAATTTCATTTGGAANGTTTGACCTACTGNNATGACTTGGCCATCCAANTCATCAAANCCTTCAATATCTAGNTTAGGACATGACCTAATACTAACCATTGGATTATCTACTGCNTCATCNGAATTNCCCTTATTCTCAATNTTAAAGTCGTACTCAATAAATGAGCCTGCATATAATTTCTCACCNCGGCTNNTTGCACCTGCTACTAAATCATAGANTTCNGGAACNGCAATATCTGCTTCAATNTTNTGANTGCTGGTACTTTGTTCAAANGAAANCTCATCNGCAGTNACTGATATGACCATGGTGCTATTNGGAGANCTTTCATACACATATCCATTTTCATTTTTNANNNTTATACTNATTGTTTCATTTGTNGANCCGCTAATNGTAANACTTTCAGGATANTCCAAATCTATNGGNATATCATTAGAATCCCACTCGATTGNTAATTCTATATTTANNTCNGACATNCTTTGNTTATCTATGAAAATTATTAGNTCATCNNCAATATCATCGCCATTTNNTANTNCCAGNGTATGAGTNCCNTCCATATCTTCATCCCAACCTAANTCCCAAGANGGCATCTGTAATTNNTCTTGNGCTTGTNCNGT
>NHGH02000022.1:0-26831 GCA_002172355.2 Euryarchaeota archaeon TMED132 | reverse complement strand
GTTANNGGCAANANNAANAGGAGAANNATNAATCCATGNNTTATNTNTCATNANATCAACTCATTTCANTTGNGAAAAGGCNCGCTTAACNANNACTTGNACNACNGAACGNCGNTAATTNGGNGGAAGAGCGGTATTATTNACGGGTTTGACNCTTTTCCTTATCACNGCNGCCAATGATTTNACTGANTTNTCNTCATCCCANCCTTCATCAATTANTTNTTNNACTTCCTCGNTGTGNATTNTTGGAATAGATTCTAGAGCNGTTGTTGCTACTNTTATNGAANNNCTATCNCCNTCAAGCCAAGATGCTGCNACACCCGCTTCNGGNAAATCCCANGAATCTCTNACTCTCAANTTTTGATAAGAGCCNACTCTNTCCNNTGATTCCTTCGGCAAAGATACTTTAAGCANAAATTCNCCTTTNTCAAGTACATTTTTCTTCATTCCATCCAACTGATAAAANTCNGACAATNNCATAACTCTCTCNCCNNTTGGGCCTATTAGGTGCACNGANGCNNCAAGAACCATCAAAACTGGAGCGATNTCTCCTTGNNAAGTNGCTACNCANAAGGTNTTNTGATTTGGAATNACACGACAATCTGAACCAGTACCACAATCTGCTTTATGNCACCATTCGATTGAACGNCGCCAATCTTCACTTTGNTTATACCAAAAACATCTGGTNTCAAGGCANAGATTNCCNCCTANNGTTGCNCTTTTACGAATAAGAGATGANGCNACCTTTCCAGCNGCCTCAGCAATCATTGGNTGAACATTTCCNCNTTCTAAACTTGAAAGTCNNGCCATACANCCAATTTCTAGATTAGAGACTGTATCNATACCTGGNATTTTAGATANAGAGATNACATGTGGTTTGGTATTAATTCTCCANTTNTAATTGGCNAACAAGTCTGTTCCACCTGAAACCCAATCAAACTCTTCACCATCTTTAATCAACTTAGAAGCAATATTACATGCCTCTTTGACAGTACTTGGATGGTGAAGAACGAATGGTGGCATTAGCATTATTTCTCATCTCCCATGTGCCTTTGCTCTTTCTTGAGCCACGCCTTACCCGCAAGACCTAACTCAGCTAATTGTTCTGGGTCTGGTTCTGTAGCCATACGCCAACCTTCAACTTGGTCTTCTAAAGGAATATTTGGATCAAAACCGAACAGAACGCCATTAACATATGGAGATGTNTCTTCCGTTTTCTGCCTAGCTAAATCTCTCNTTTTATGTTCTTTTGAACGCTTCTCAAGAGCCTTTTGNAGTTCTATNCTCTTTGGNCCNTGAGTAAACCTTGGAGAAGGAAGGTCTGTCGCATCTTCTAATTTCAATTTTTTACGTTTCTTTTCAACGCCTTTAAACACGATATCAGGGGTTAAAGGAAGATCATTATATCGTATTCCAATCGCATCATAAACTGCATTTACCACTGCTGGTAGAATTGGTAGAAGAGGTCCCTCTCCCGCTTCTTTTGCCCCAAACGGCCCTTCTGGGTCGCTGGATTCGACAATAATCGGTTCAACATGGGGCATCTCGTGGATTGAAGGAATCTTGTATTCAAGAAGATTGGCGTTTTGTAAATGTCCAGTCCTACCATAAACCATCTTTTCAGAAAGTACTTGCCCTAATCCCATATGGCAAGAACCGATTATTTGTCCTTTGACTGCTAATGGGTTTAGTGCTTTACCACAATCGTGAGCAGCCCAAACATTGGTACACTTGATTAGACCTAATTCAATATCTACATCAACTTCTGCAACATATGATGAAAACGAGTAAGCGGGAGCAAGTCCTGCTGCTGCACCTTTGTGAACTCCACCCATAGGAGGTGAACGATAAGAACCGCTAGATATCAAAGCGCCTTTATCTTCTTGAGCCTTGTGAAGTGCTTGGAGATAAGAGACCCCAATAGCAGGGTCGTGTTTATAGTAAATTCTTCTATCATTGATTACTAACGTATTTGGGTGATAACCAAGAATATCCCATGCTGCATTGAGNANCTTTTCTCTGATATCTAATGCTGCNCTAATTGCTGCGTTAGCATTCATGAAAGTAACACGACTGGAGTATGAACCCAAATCAACTGGCGAAGTATCGCTTTCATGACTTCTNACATGAATCATTTCTATNGGTAAAGCCAAAACTTCTGAAACAACTTGGGCAACTGCGGTAGTAGAGCCTTGTCCTATATCTGCTGCACCGGTATGAACAGTTACCCCGCCATCCATATCTACTTGAATATGGACNGTCGCATGAGGAAATCGATTTGGATCCCAATGAATTGGTAGACCTGAACCTGAAATGAAGAAACCACAACCAATCCCGATTCCTTTGCCTAATGGAAGTTTACGGAATTTATTATCCCAATCCGAACCTTCTCTGACTCTTTCAAGGGCCTCCCTCATACCATTAGAAGTAATTCTAAATCCAGTAATTGTTCTACTATGNGGNGGTAATAGGTTAGCCAATCTAAGGTCTATCGGGTCGACATTCATCTGCTCCGCCATTTCATCAAGACCGACTTCAACAGCACAACGTGTATTGACTGCTCCATGACCTCTCATGGCACCAGATGCTGGTTTATTTGTCCAAACTCTTGCTCCTGTATAATGGAATGAACCCAACTCATAAGGAGCAGTGGCNAAAACACCATTGTAATATGAAGTTACGTGTCCAAAAGATGCAAAACCTCCTCCATCGATCAATGCATCGATATCAAAGCCTGAAATTCTACCTTCATCGTCCGCTGTCATCTTAACTTCGATATTACTCGGATGACGCCCTCTATTTATCCAGTAAACTTCTTCTCTGTCAAAGGTTATTCGGACGGGCCGGCCTGATTTTCTAGCCAAAATTGCTGCACACATCTCGTGTGGGAAGGGGTCTGATTTACCTCCAAAGCCACCACCAACAAATGTTCTAATGACATTTATTTGGTGCATTGGAACATCAAGAACTGTAGAAAGTGCTCTGTGAGTATAATGTGGAACTTGTTGAGGGGTGTATAATTGAAGACGGCCATTGGGACCCCAGTGAGCAACTACAGCATGTGGTTCAGTAAATCCATGGTGCACTCCTGCCATAGTCCATTTTCCATGAGAGGAAGAGAAGGGATTTTCTACCAATGAACGGTCACCAAATTCTTGGAATACTCTTTTTTGAACATTTGTTCTTGCCAGATGATACTTACCTCTCCAATGAATAGGCTCATCGGTATCTTCAAGTCCTTTCTTAGGGTCAAACACCGGTTCTAAAATTTCCCATTCAATTTCAAATAATCCCAATGCCTCAATAGCTGTTGCTTCATCTACAGCACTTACACATGCCACTAAATCTCCCATATGGCGTACTTTCTCAATAGCCATTGCGTGCTCATCTTTTGTCACTGGCAATACCCCAAAACTATGAGGGGAGTCTGCTCCTGTTGCAACAGCAATGACTCCAGGGAGTGCTTCAACTTTGGAAGTATCAATGGAAATTATCTTGGCATAGTGGTGAGGNGAACGTAAAATCTTTCCAATAGACTCATTGGCTAATCTAACGTCATCTCCGTACCAGGCTTGACCCGTCACCTTTGCATTAGAGTCAACTAATGGAAGAGGTTTACCAACTATTGTNCCAGTTCTTATTCTATCATGAATATGAGAGCCCGCTGGTTGAGGTTCTTTACCACCTACTGATTCAGGAATGAAATTCAAATCTCTTTCCTTCATAACAGGGTCTGAACCACCAGAACCGGGAGGTGGGAATACCTGCTTACCTGCTACGCGCTTACCATCTTTGCGCGCAGAATTAGGTTGTTGACGGTATCCTGCAGACATGATATCACCTTGCATGACCTGGAGGCATCGATGGCTCTTCAGGGCCATCAGGATGTGGATTAGGATGAGGGTCGCTTGCAGGAGGCGCTGGTTGTGACTCTCCTCTGTGAATTTCAGCTGCTGCCTTGATTGAATCAACGATTTGTTGATATCCTGTACATCGACATAAATTACCTTCAATCGCACAAGAGATTTCCTCCTCTGTTGGTGAATCATTGGTGGTAAGTAATGCTTGAGCACTGATTAAAAATCCAGGAGTGCAAAATCCGCATTGTGAACCTCCATGTTCTGCAAAGCAAGATTGAATAGGTGCCAAATGAGCGCCATCTGACAAACCTTCAACGGTGGTAATTTCACTTCCTGAAACCTGACCTGCAAGGCAAAGGCAAGAAAGTCTAGCATCGCCGTCAATCATTACCGTACAACATCCGCAAGTACCTAAATCACAACCTCTTTTGACACCNAGNGTTCCCACTTGATCTCTTAACACGTCAAGAAGAATAGCATTGGAAGTAATCAATCCTTCAAATGCNTCACCGTTGACTTGTGCAGACCATATTTCAGACGGTGCTTTAGGAGTCATTGGAACATATTCTGTACCTACCACACTTCTCACCCATCAAGACGTAGGGAAAGACGCATATCAATATAGGCATTGAATGGATAGAATTTAATTTCTGTATTGGACACTTAAATTATCATCAGTTCCTGTTTTTGGTTCGACCCAATCCGGGTCACCTGGAAGAACTAAACTATCACCAAGAGATATCAACTGGCCTCCGATATTTTGTTGCCTTCCTTGTAATGATTGCCAATCTAATTTGTTATCGCGCCACCTTTGCCAACGCTTTAACATCCGCCAACTCTGGACTAATTTAGAGTATAACTTCAAATGCATTTTACCCGAAATAGGCCACCAGACTAACAAAATTAAGAAAACAAGTATAGGATTTAGCATTGTTAGTTTGGCTAAAAGCCAATGCATATTTAGCAATGAAAATACAGGACTTGAAGATGAAAGAAGTAACCAAGTAACCATTAAAGAAGCAGTTATCCACCAAATGGGGAACATAATTACCGCCGACATCACTTTCATCGTACCCTGAATAGGGGCCGAGATTTTTCCTTTCTTCAAGTACCACATTACAGCATAATTCCCTTGATATGGTGGGACATTTCCTATAACCGCACTCCACGTTACAAGTCCAAGCATCCATGCAGCGGACCAAACCCAGATAGTAATCGCTTTTAGATAGCCGAATATTGATGGTTTCTCTGGTTTTGCTGCAACATCGAAAGGAGTTATTCCCAAAGATTCNACTTCATCAAAGTGTTCTATAGAATTTTTAACAAGTGTTTCTGTTTTCTCAGGTTCCTGTTTTGAAATGAATTCCCAACCAGCCCGCATCCTTCTTGCACCGATGACAGATTCCGAATAACTCGGTTTCTTCATTTTACCTCCAGTTTGCTTAATTCTCTCAGCATAAACCACACTACGCGCTTTCCATATCAAACGCCTTTCTTCCCAGGAGGTCTTAGAATGGCTGGCTCTATTCAATTCNGAATCAATCGAATTTGTCACTTCNTCTATCCAAATTTTATCAAGTTCTTCTTTAGGTTCGGGAATCGGAGGCAATTGCATCGGTCTTTCTAAAATTACAGCAGCACGTTCCCTAAATTTCTGTGAATTGGAATAGTGAAGNCCAACTGGGATTATTCTTGGCATAGGAGTTTCTAACCGCTCTGATTTACGAATTGCTTGGAGCATGATCCTTGCTGCACCAGAACGTGCACGCTTTGCAGATGAGTCTGTGTGAGTCGTTCCTTCNGGAAATAGCAGTAGCCTACCNCCTAATGCGATTTCATCACCGACTTTAGAAAGTAATCTTTCATTGTTTTTCCTTGATTTCTCTCTATCGGTACTATCGCTTGCTCGCTCGATGGGTAAAGCACCGGATGAACGAATTAATCTTCCAAGAATAGGAACTTTGAACAGTGTATGTTTAGCTAAAATCGACAACCTACCCGGTAGTGATGCATGCATNAGCATTGGATCTATCAAGCCACTCGGGTGCCATGCAATAAACATCAAACCCCCTTCTTGAGGAAGGTTTTCATTATCAACAATGTCTAATTCACGGAACCAAACACTCATCAAAGAACGAGAGAATCTCCTCATTATTCGATAAGTAAATCCTACTTTAGGATGATTTTGTCCGATAGGGTCTTTCAACCATCCCATGAAGGACGGTTAGTATACTCATTGATTACTGCACCGCCGACAAATAACCGAAATTAGGTATTTTTGTAAAAAATACTTTATTCAATATCATAAATCGATTCAGAGGAATCTTGTTTTTTACGATTGATGAATAGTGCAGCAACTGTGGCAATTGAAATAGTGATAAATGTAAATCCAGGAGTCTCTTCAGATTCGGGCATGAAGGCAGAAGCGGAATCATGCATCATTATGTCAATAGTAATTAATGGAGAAGATGAGTGCCCACCCGATGAATTAGACTTTAATCCGCGGATAGAAATAGTATGGTTGCCATCAAGTTCAATGCCAGGAAGGTGTTCTAATTGATGAATTATTTCAATTGCAGTTATCTCACCATCAGTATCTAACTTTTCAAAACTGTGCAGAACTGTCCAATCATCGACAATATGATTACTTCTCCACTGAATTGTTTCTATTCCACCAGATGCGGAGAAAGCAATTGAATCACCAGGAGATAGATGAGTATGCATGTTGTCATGAGTCGGGTCTGTTTCAAGTTCTACATTCATCGAATTGTCAAATAAGTAATACTTCTCTGCAGCTGCTAATACAGAATCTAGAGCTCTAACTTCACCGTGTCCATATACGTTATTTTGTCGGTTCTTAGTAAAAATCGCTTGAACATCATTATCATCACAACCATCACCGCCAGCAGGATCTCCCATGTATGTACAAGGGCGGTATTCTGCAGTTTCTTGCATGAAATTTCTAACCTCAAATGGGCTGAGGTCTGGATTAGCTTGTATCATAAGCGCAGCTACACCTGCAGCACCTGGAGTAGCCATTGAGGTACCCGAAAATGCAGTATATCCATCGCCTGTATTATGTGCTACCGACATAACATCAGTGCCTACATAAGCGATGTTTGGCTTAACTCGGTTCTCCTCTGTTGGCCCTTGGCTAGAGTAAACTGCTATGGAAGAGTCTTTGTCAAGAGCGCCAACTGTAATTGCGTCTTCCGCACTACCAGGAGTTCCTATTGTTCCACGGCCAGCAGAATTACCTGCTGCGATAAATAAAGTAATATCATTGTAAACCATTTCATTAGCCATACGATTCACACTGTCTTCTTCTGAAGAAGTCCATTCAATTAATCCAAATCCACCGAGGGACATCGAGGCAACTCTAATATTAAACTGGTAACGATTGTCAATAGTCCATTGCATTCCTGCCATTACGACTGCAAATGAACCCGAGCCACCCGAATCAAGCACCTTAACACCAACTAACTTGGCTTGTGGAGCCATCCCCGGATTCTCATAAGTAGGTGCTCCTGTACCTGCTGTTGTTCCAGCACAGTGTGAACCATGACCTTGGTCATCATAAGGGAAAACCTCGGTGCCATTGGTCAAACTAGGATTGTTTACTGGGTCGTAAAAAGCAATTACTTTGGGGTCGTTGGTTGAATTATCATCATCTTGGTCATCCAAACTAGCATGGCTTCCATCAATTCCTGTATCGATAATAGCCACTGTAGCACCCGAACCGTCATAGCCAGTTTCTTGCCATGCTGTATCGACTCCATGAAGCGCTACAGCATCTCCGTTAGTAATAGATAACATTCCATCAAGTTCAATCATTACAACTCCAGGAAGTTCATATGTATCCGAAATTTTTTCCACTGAAATTCTTCCTGCCAGTGCGTCTATTCCTTCAAGAATCCATTCATGTTGATAGTCCACTTCTTTTTCTAACATTGCAATTTCATCTTCACCAGGTGTATGGTCAAAATCAATAATCAAAGGGAGTGTGTTATCTTCATCAAGGAAAAATGGATTATCCATGTGTAATTCAACCATATCTCCAATACCATTTCCATTTCTATCGACTGTGGTGTTTACCCACCAGCCTTCTTCATCCTCTTCTAAAGTGATTGGAGCTGGTGCTGCAATCGCTAGCATAGGTAAAATAAGTATGGATAAACAAAATATTGAAATCGTTACTCGATTAATTTTCATCATGTCGCTCGTGTCATGCACACGCCAATAGTTTTTGAAGGCATTGTGAAGATGTAAGAAAGCAAAAAATAAACTTAATCTCTAACATTTACTCCTTCATCACCAAAAACAGTATCTAAATTTTGAGTTACACTACTTGGGTAAGCGCCCCAATATGCTTCTCTAGCATCTTGATTGACTTGCATGCATGCTACGACATCAGAGGCTCTTTGAGGAAGTATTTCGCTACCGTTTAAATGCTTGATTATAGGTTCAATATTAGATAGATTGACCAATCCCCAACCGGTCTGAGCACAAGGTAAAATTGGAGATATAGGCATTGTTCCCGAAGTTGGGTCCCAACCTAAATCAGGATACCAAGCTGAAAGGTTCAATGCATCTCTAACTTGTGCATTGGAGATTGTCATATTGGTTCCATTTACTAAATATCCTCCTCTTTCATCCGAAGCACCGGAACCTGAATCTCCAAATTCCTCGCGGAGGTTTTCAAGAATAAATGAGATTATTCCAGCGGTCCTCGGTGTAGCAAAAGAAGTTCCTGATGTTTCATGATAGCCATCGGTGTCGTCATGATTTGGCAAAACTTGTGTCCAATCTGCTGAAATATCTGGGTAAGAACCCGACATAATCTCTTTTTGGTCATCGCCTTCCTCGGCATAACCTGCTATGCCAATCGACCAAGGAGGGCCGGCTGTAGCATCTTGAACTGCAGGAGATGGTGAATTATCTGCTGCACCAGTATGAAGCTTATTTTTCTGAGTAACTGCAACTTTAGTTGCATCCTCTATACCAGGGAATGGCAAGGAACCAATCGCACCAAATGAAGTTGTAATAACGTCGACTAGAGGTTGATTGGCTGCTGCTAAAACNGCCTCGGAACTGAAACCTTCGACAAAAAAGATTACTGCATTAGGATTGGCATCTAGAACCGCTCCTGTGACTGCTGAACCATGACCATCGTTCGGGTCATCTAAGATTAGTATGTCACTATCGCCATCAGGTGATGCTCCAATGATCTTTGTTCCTGGGAAATATACGATGTCTGTCGCATTTAGAGTATCCCAGCAAGTGGTCTTGTCAGCGTCATACCTCTCTTGCCATGAACCATTAAATGTCAGTTCACACACTTTGTTTACACCAAGTCCATCGAGCAACCATTGGGGGTATGTTTCATTGGTTCTAAAATGGTCATGGTAGACATTTATCCCAGTATCTATAGGAGCAACTACCGAGAAAGAACGCCATCCATCATCGCTTTGCGACACTGCTTGAGATTCGCTTTCTTCAGCATTATCTCCAGATAAAGCAAAAAATATTGCNCCAATAATCAACAAAGTAATCGATAACGCTATCACTATCCGAGAATTATTAATCTCGGGGACTAGTTCAGCCTCCAACGCCTCGGACATGTACTCTCCTCGATGGGATAATACATCAACACTACGCCCATTTGAAAAGATGAGATAGTTTGGCGAGTACATGGGCGAAAGAGAACAAAGGTTGGTTTGGATTGACCTTGAAATGACTGGACTAGANATTGAAAAAGAATCTATTATCGAAATAGCCACAATCATAACCGATGGAGAATTGAATATTATTGCACATGGACCAAATGTGGCTATTACTGTGGATGAATCGCTGATAGAAGGAATGGATGAATGGAATACTACGCACCATTTTGAAAGTGGACTAGTCGAGAGAATTAGAGAACAAGGAGTAAGTTTAATCGATGCGGAAAAGAGGACACTCGATTTCTTGAAAGAGTGGGTCGACCCCAATACTGCTCCTCTNTGCGGCAATAGTGTTTGGAATGACAGACGGTTTTTAGAAAAGGAAATGCCAAATGTTGCTGAATATTTACACTATCGAATGATAGATGTTTCAACTGTTAAAGAACTGGCAAGGA
Source organism: Euryarchaeota archaeon TMED132 (assembly GCA_002172355.2). Lineage (GTDB taxonomy): Archaea > Thermoplasmatota > Poseidoniia > Poseidoniales > Poseidoniaceae > MGIIa-L1. The sequence continues at coordinate 16,853 of NHGH02000022.1, read as the reverse complement.
GATGGTATCCAGAAGTAGATAAATATCCCAAAAAAGGAGCACATCTAGCCCTAGATGACATCATTGAGTCGGTTGAGGAATTAGAATATTTTAGAGATAAAGTGTTTAGATAATCTATCTCCAATTAGGTTCATTGGGGTCAATATTCTTGAAGTTCGACATTACTTGAGCTAAAACTGCAATTGCAATTTCTTCGGGTGATTGTGCACCTATGTTTAGTCCAATTGGGCATATGACCGAATCGAGCATCTCTTGACTAATTCCTTTTTCTAGCCCTTGCTTTTCAAATTCTTGCCACTTAGACCTACTACCTATGACTCCAATTCGAGGCGCTTGAGAGCCATTTAATTCTAAATTGGAATTTGAAAAAAGTTCTAATAAACCGAGTAATCTTTGTTGATCTTCGCTCCAATCATGGCCAAGTAAAAGGATGTCAGAGAACTTTGAAGGCTCTTCGTTTTCTATTGATTTAAGAAAATCAGCAACATTGGAGTGATAAAGTTTAGACGATGAAGGGAATAATTCACTATTGCAAAACTCTTGACGAGTATCGTGAACAGAAAAAGACCATCCTAACAAATCGATACTGTCTGCTAATGCCTGAGCACAATGCCCACCACCGATTAGAAGTATGTGTGGCATAGGAATCATAACCTCGATGGACAGAGTCACTCTGCCCCCGCATAATGAATCAAGAGGTTGCACTTCATAGCCCTTCGCACCTTTGTTAAGTCCGAATATTTTTACTTCCCCATAAGGATTAGAGTATTTTTTGATTAAATCTTTACAGCGGCTTAATACCTTCATTTCAAGTCCTGCTCCACCAACTGTACCAACCCAACTATTGCCCAAGTCACTCATTGCAATCCTTGCTCCTACTTTACCAGGAACGCTACCTGAGGTCTCAATAACCGTTGCTAAAACTACCGCTTTACGCTGGTTTAGGCAATCTAATGCCCAGCGTAGAACGGTTGCTGTCATGGTTAAGGCTAGAGTTCTTAACACATACTTTTTGCGATTAAGGTTGTTCAAAGAATTCTGAATTATCATTTAGCCTAATCAAATCTTCTTCAGTATCGATATTCAATCCAAGTAGAGGCTCTTCGACCTCCACTTTTTCGAATGAAATTATATCTCTTAAAGGTGTTTCTTTATCGGCTGCTAATAATTTATGTAAGTCACTCCCTACTAAACTAACAGGGTGGCCATTTATCCCTTTAGAGGAAAGACATGAACTAATGTCATTATCAATCAATTTAACTATACTTTTCAAGCCCCATCCAGGTCTATCGACCGGAGCAAGGATAACTTTTTTTGGCATCCTTCCAATTTCATCAATAATAGCGGATAGACCTATCTGAATTGTTCCTGTCCTACCTTCATCCGGATTGACATTTAACGAAACTTTTGCTCCATTTGATTCAACTGTTGCCTGAAATAAACAATCTTGATTGGTTACTATAACTATAGGTTTACAATTCAATGATTGTAACCTGATAATAGCATGTTGCAATAATGTCTTACCAGCAATTTCCACAAATGCTTTGTGCCGACCTAGTCGTTTGCTTAGCCCTGCTGCAATAATTATTGCTGGAGGATTGCTGGCCATAAATCGGTTAGAAAGAAGTTGGCTTTTGTGTTTATGGTTAATCCTTAATAAACTGTTGAAAAACTAATTTGATATGTCTAAGCAAGACCCTGAAAAGCGTTCACTAGAATTACTCGAAGACATAACTAAAGAAAATGATTGGATGGATGTAAAATTCAGTCTTCCAAACTATATTTCAATGACAGTGAATGGTGAATCAAGACGTTGGTATCATGCTTCAGCTAAAGTCAGAGACAAGCACATGTTCAGCCCCTTTGAAAATGAAACATGGCATATTGAAGTTCGAGGGGCTGCTAATAAGAATGATCTGATTCGAAATAATAGATTCAATGCGGATATTTGTATCAATACCAATGGAAATGGAAATAAAATGCCAATAGGAGATAGGTTGGCAGCATTAGCATTATCCTTGCGAAATGATAGACGTACTGCTATGAGTGTACCATTATTAGCTCAATTCTTGGTTTGCAAGAGAGATTTTCTCCAAGAAGTAATTGTATTCCAAGAAGAAGGGATTATGACTGAAATTGATATGCAAAATATGGAGGATTTCTATCAGACAGAGCGAAATGATGGAAGCGAGTTAGATATTATCGAAGAGGAAGTGGATTATATTTGTGAAAATCCACCATTCAGTAATTTTGATGAACATTATCTAGACCACCCAGATATTGATGAACAGATGTGGAATGATTGGCAAAATAGACTCCATGAAGCAAAGCAGGAAATGGAAAATCAAGAAATATTTGATGCCGAAAACTTCATCGATACTTGGGAAAGGCAAGATGATAGGTATCATGACGGAAAGAAAGATTAGAAATCCTTAGTTATCTCTCTTCCAATAATCATTCTTTGAACTTGAGATGAACCTTCATAAATTTGCATAACCTTTGCACCTCGCATCAATCTTGAAACCGGGTATTCTTCAGAATAACCATATCCACCAAAAATCTGAACTGCATCTGTAGAGACTTCCATGGCAGTATCTGCAGCAAATCTCTTGGCATGTGCTGCTGATTCGGTGTTCTTGATGCCCGAATCGGATTGTGATGCCGACATCCATGTCAACATCCGAGATGCCTCTATCTTAGTTTTCATATCTGCAAGCATGAATTGTATTGCTTGATGCTTGTGAAGTGGCTTACCAAATGTCATCCTTTCATTTGAGTATTGTAGAGCATGCTCGTAAGAAGCACGCGATAAACCTGTAGCATGGGCAGCAATATTTGGCCTACTCAAATCGAATGCTTTCATAGCATTCATCCATCCTCCTGATTCAGTTTCTCCGATTAATTGGTCGGCTGGAACTCTTACATTATCAAAAACAATTGAACGTGTATCTGAGCACCTTTGACCCATATTGGTTTCTTTTTTACCTAGAGAGAATCCTTCAGCGCCTTTTTCGACGATAAATCCTGACATACCTCGATAACCTGCATCAGGATCTGTTTTAGCGAGTACAAAAAAGAAATCAGAATGTCCTGCACCGGTAATCCACATTTTTTCTCCATTGATTATGTATTGATCTCCATCCCTAATCGCTGTTGTCTTACAAGCAGCAACATCCGAACCAGCTCCCGGCTCAGTAACTGCGTATGATGCTAGAGCACCTTCTTTAGCAACCATTCCTAGCCATTTCTGCTTTTGATTTTCAGTTCCACCTGTAATTATTGGAGCACATGCTAGAGCGGTTGCATATGCTGCTGTAGCAAAACCAGGGTCGCCCCATGCTAATTCTTCATTGACAATTACTTCTTCCATGCAACCTAGACCTGGGCCGCCATATGCTTCAGGAATATGCAAATTAAGTAATCCCATTTCATGGGCTTTCATGATTGCCTCTTTTGGATATAAGGCTTCATTATCCCAATGTTCAGCATTTGGTCTAACTTCTTCCATTGAAAATTCATGAGCAAGCTCTTTCAACATCTCTTGCATCTCATCTAACTGAAAGTTGACCATGTGATGCCGAAGGGGAAGTAGGTTAAGATTTAATGGTTTGAAGAACCAACTTAGAAGCCTATACGTCTAAGATACTCGCATATTGCTAAGAAAATAAAGTAAAGCGAAATAAGTGATATGCCTTCCCATCGCTTGAATTTATATGAGGTTCGCATCATTAGTAAAGCGATTAAAGTGCATATCACAGCGGAAGGGAGTATGAAATAAATAATCATATTTACACCTTCAGGAGTTATTGTCAATGGACTAATTATTGCTGCAGAACCTATCGAAAGTAGTGGGTCAGTTATGTTTGAGCCGATCAGAGTTCCAATGGCAACACCTTGGCTTTTACGAGCGGCCATCAAGGCAATTGTTAATTCTGGTAACGAAGTTCCAAGCCCTGAAACAGTTGTACCAATCACAGAATGAGGAACATTGAGCTTGTATGCTATATCACTGGCATAATTAACCAAATGGTGAGCGGCAAAAACAGCTAAAGAAAGTCCAATTACTACCATAACAAAATAGGCGGTTCCAGTCCAACTTATACCTTTTAATTCGTTATCTCTGCCCTCATCTTCCTCTTTTTGAATTACTTTTCTATTGTATAATAACCATGTTATATAAAATAAATAACTGAAGGAAAGGAATATACCTTCTAAGCGAGAAATACTATATTCAGTAAGTAAGAATAAACAAAGTAATAGCAGTGAAAGCATCATCACTTGACCGTCTCTTTTCAGCCATGATGGTCTTATTTCAAGCCCTCTGGATAAAGCAACAATACCTAGAATCAAAGTTATCTGGACTAGTATAGAACCAAGGATTCCTCCAATTGCAAAGTCTGCAATTTCAGGATTGGTCGAGGAATCCATTGCAGCAGTACTTGTGACTAAAATTTCAGGTAATGAAGTCCCTATTGAAACAATTGTCAAACCAATTACAACTTCTGGAATACCCCCTCTTCTTGCCAAACCTTTGGCACCTTCAATAAAGAAGTCAGCAGATACAACAAGTAATCCCAATGCTAGAAATAAAATAAACAAGGTAATTGGAAAACTATTGGAACCAAAATTGGAGGAAAGTGTTTGACTGGCAATTATTCCAATAAAAAGTGCCCCCAATATTAGAAGGGTGTTGAATTGTAAAAGTTCGGGGATCCCCATCTCTTTTTGACTGCCCCCCATGACTTTACGAAGTAGGCTTACTTATTCACGCTTATCATTGAATATATGAACTATTTAGAAAAAGGCATTAACTGGAGTCGATAGCATAGGCTATGCTGAAGCGCTTGGGTGCTGAGTTTTTGGGAACTGCTTTGATGGTTTTCTTAGGTTGCCTTAGTATCAAATTGGAGATGTCTAACTTATTGATATCTTCAACTTTTGGAATCGCTGTATTTATCGCGATTTTAGTATTAAGAAATACTAGTGGTGCGCATATAAATCCAGCAGTTAGCATAGCATTCTATAGAAGTAATCACTTGGAAAAAAATGCTCTATTACCATATATATTTGCCCAGTTATTAGGTGCGCTTGCGGGTGCATTGATTGTCGGTCAGCACGGTTTTACAAATTTCAAGGTCGACCTTGGAGTTGGAATTATAATTGAGGTTATGATTACTTTTCTACTAATGATGGGTATTTATTTCATTATTTCTAAAACGGATGATACTCGAATTGTTGCACTATGGGTCGGATTTGTCGTCGCATTATTAGCATTCTTTTTTGGACCTTATACAGGCGCTTCTATGAACCCTGCAAGGACTTTTGGCCCAAATTTGATTTCTGGCGAAATAAGTGTGATACCAATTTATTGGATAACTACGATTATTGGCGCAGTACTTGCTTCCCAATGTTATAAAATACTAGAAAAATCAAAATTAAACTCAAATATCGATAGGGTATGAATTGATAACTAAGAATTGATTAGCAGTTTTATGTCCGAGAAGCGTGTCTTGAGAAAGATGAAGAAGCTCGCATCAAGAATTAACGGCCAAATGGAAACCGTTAGAGACATTATGGATGACCTAGAAATTGAATTTGAACTTCTTCAAACTCAAATCTCAAAACTTGAGGCAAAAAAGGGTGTTCGTGGACAAGAAGAAGAATTGGAAGTTATAGTTGAAGATGAAGATGAAGATGAAGAAATCATCGACATTGAAAATACTTCATCTGTAACAATCAATCAGAAGTTCTAGATTAATTCTAGATTCAAAGTTCTGATAATTTATTTGCTAGGTTTGCTGCAATTGCATCACCAACATCACTACAAGATGCGGTTCCACCCAAATCATAAGTCAACATTTTTCCTTCTTTGAGATGATCTTCAACACTTTGTTCGATAAGTTTTGAAATTTCTAGTAGACTTTCGTCTTGGTTTCTACGACCAAGCCAGTCAGTCATCATTTGAACTGAATTAATCGAAGCGATTGGATTTACCTTATTCATTCCAGCATATTTTGGAGATGAACCATGAACCGGTTCAAAGAAAGCATGGTCATCACCAATATTTCCAGAACCTGCCATACCCATGCCACCTTGTAAAATAGATGCTAAATCTGTAGCGATATCTCCAAACATATTGGAAGTGACTACTACATCATAATGTTCTGGATTTCTAGTAATCCATTGTGTAAATGCATCAATATATCCATAATCTGTAGTTATAGAAGGATAATTACTAGCAACTTGGTCAAATGTTCTTCTAAATAATTGACAACCACGTGTAACATTGCTCTTGTCTATGCATGAAACTTTACTGACACCATCTGCAGGGGCTCCATTCCTTGTTTGAGCAATATCGAATCCCATTTTTACCAATCTCTCGGTCCCGTGAGAAGAAATAGGTCTAGGGTCGTAAGCAACTTCTCCTTTCAAATCTGGGAATTCCATGTCAGGAATTGAGTAATCTTCCAATCCTTGAGCCCTGTTGGACGCTCTTTTCAACAATGAATAATACAAGCCTTCTGTATTTTCTCTTAGAATCGTCATGTCCACCATATCTGGCTGCCAGATTTGTGTGAATCTGCCATGAACCTTGTGAAGAACTCCTTGGAAGAGTTTCACTGGCCTGACATTTGCATACAAGTCAAGACCGCTTCTCATACCTAGAATTACCGAACCACCTGCTAAATCTCCATTTGGCAGGTATGACCCAGGATGGCCAATCGCTCCAAGAAAGATAGCATCTGCCTCATCACGACATAATTCAAACGAACCTTCTTCCCATTCTTTCCCAGTTTCCTTGTACAGTTGACCACCACATGGAATATCCATTTGCTCGAATCCAAAATTCGAATTAGAGGCGATTGTATCAAGGATTTTTGTAGCCTCAAGAGCAACTTCCCTTCCTGTTCCATCACCAGGCAAAATCGCAATACGGTAGTCGCTCATAGCCTCTGCCAAAGGTCACAGGTAAATGAATAAAACCCCATGTTTTTTTTATCAATTTATTTAGGTTGAGATTCTTTATAATACCTCGACATAATTACGTATCATGACTACTAATACCGATTATCAAACCATACCTGCTACAGAAGAAAATTTGTCTTTAGAAAATGACATACACCGATTCGATGAAAATCCACCAAAGCAACTTTCAGAGAGACATCCTGTTATTGTCGATGACATCAAAGGGGTGGCATGCGTGGGTAGTCTTGGAACTTTCAGTACTAGAATAAATATCTCTCTAGAACAAGAACATCCCGAACTAGGTAAGCAATTTCAAACTAAATATTTCATATTTACAGAACCTGGTGTTGTGAATTGGGGACACTATGGTCAAAGTTTTAAAATTCAAAAAATCCTGATAAATAATTAGAATAATTAAGATTTTACAACTACCTTCAATACCTCTATCACATGTTCCATGGAAGGAACTGTATAATTTTCTAGTGGTGGAGAAAAGGGAACTGGAGTATCTAGTGCACCGATAACTGCAGGAGTTGATTCTAAGGCATAGAAACATGATTCCAGAATACGACTTTGAATTGTATGTCCAAGTCCACCATTCCATTGACCTTCTTGAAGTACAACTAATCTTCCGGTTCTAATTACAGATTCAATGCATGTCTTCGAATCAAATGGCAATAATGTTCTAAGATCGATTATTTCAACCTCAATACCTTGTTTACTGATTTCTTCTGCAGCTTGTATTGCAACATGCAACATAGCGCCCCATGTAACCAAGGTAACATCACGGCCACCACGAATAACCTCTGCTTTACCAATCTTGTATCGTTCATTATTTTCAATAGATTCATTCACTGATTTTGTATCTACTATTTGATTGATATTTTGGCCCCATCCTGTCAATCCTCCCCTCAATCCATATAATCCGATGTGTTCCAACATTATTACTGGGTCATTTAATTCAGCAGCCTCAACTAGTAAGTCATAGGCATCTTGTGGAGTTCCTGGTGCTAAGACGACTAATCCAGGGTCATTGGCAAACCAAGACTCAATCATATTCGCATGGAAAGGTCCAGAGCGAGTCTTCGCCCCAAGAGGAATTCTAATTGTCATTGGACAATCTGCACCCCAACGCCATCGAAGCATAGCGGCATTGTTCACTAGAGCATTATATCCAAGTGCAGCAAAACCTCCAAACTGGATTTCAACCATAGGGCGCATTCCTGAGAGAGCGGCACCGATACCTGTATGGACAATTACTGCTTCACAAAGTGGCATATCAACCAACTTATCTGAATGACCTGCGTTCTTTAGTGAGATATTCATTCCAAATGCTCCGGCAACTTCCATATCTTCTCCAATAAATACGCAGTCTTCTTGGTACCTATCTGCAATATCAGCCATCGCTTGCTGAATTGCCCTTGCATATGTCCAGCCCCCTTTTTCTGAATATTCAAGACTTAACTCTCCAGTATCAAGTGGAGATGTTGAAAATTGGTGTTCTTCACCTTTCAATCTAGAAAGATGTTGAGAATGTGTATCTGCATCATTTAGAGTCGTTACGCCCTTAGTAACTGTTTCTGGTTTCGGCCAATCCATTTCGATTAGTGCTTTGTGGTCTTGTTCAATCAAGGTCTTTTCTTGAAGTTCTATATCGCTGATTACCTGTTCCTCAACACCCAAATTTATTAGTAATTCTCTATGTGTTGGCAAAGGGTCTTTGGCTTCCCAGTAACTAAGTAAGTCTCTGTCTACATAGCCAGGAGGAGTACCTGATTGACTTCCTAAATACAGGTCATCATGATGATGAGCATGCCCACAACCCCTCATGGTTTCAACATGTATCAAAGTAGGACCTCCGCCCTCTAAAGAAAATTCACGAGCGCAAGCCACACTAGCATGCCATGCTGCAGGGTCAGAACCATCTATTGTCCAACTTGGGAATCCCATTGCAATCGCTTTATCTGCCCAAACTTCAACCCCAGATTGGTTTTTAGGAGATGTATCTAGGGCAATTTGATTATTTTGAAGAATGTAAGTAATCGGCAAACCTCTAGTACCTGCAAAATTCATAGCCTCCCAAAATTCTCCTGAAGACGAAGCACCTTCTCCAATACAGGCTACATGAAATCGCTCTAGGTTCTTTTTCCATGCCGCGAACGCAAGTCCTGTCATCGTAACACTTGCAATTGGTAGAGGAGCGGTTGGAGGTAATACGCCAACATTCCATGCACCGATATGCAGATCACGACCACCAGCATCATCCCATCCACCATTTTGATTGGAACCAACTTTTCCTAAATTTGCAGACATTACCCCGATTGGAGTATCACCCATTGCAAGAGCAAGTCCGACATCTCGAATCATTGGCGCTACTAAATCGCCATCATATCCATTCNCTGGAGTGGCACTGGGTTCTGTATTTGGGTTTCGATTTAGCGCAGTTGCAACCGCGACTACTCCTTCTTGCCATGTAGAACGAAAACCCTTTCCACCGAATTTAGAACCATCTGGAGTTTCAATACCCTCTGAATAAATTTCTTTCAGTGCCTCGTCTAAATATCTTGTACGNGTCATCAAGCGTTGCCATTCTAATCTTTGTTCAATAGTGACAGACATGTAATGGGCAAGTCTCCTAAGCATAAGTTTGACATCGACGATAAAATGGGAGGCTCTACGCTGAATATAATATGAAAGATTACGACGAGGAATTACCTCCATATCTTTTTCATTTTCCATTTTCTCTTCGATTTGTGCGATAACTGCCCTCTCTAATGATTCGGTTAGTCTACTGCTAAACTTGTTCCAAGAAGGTCCTTCGAATTGTTTCGGCTCAGATTCTATTACATGATCCCAAATATCGCAAACTAGAGCAATTCGNGATTCATGTCTTTGTGCTATAAACATTAGAAACTCTTGACGCGCAGCGTCGCTATGGAGTGGTTGTACAAACTTCAATGGCCCACTAGGAGACCAATCCAATCCGAAAATCTCGGGAGCTTCACCTTGGGCCATAACAGCCCCAGAAGTAGCCTACATACAAACGCAACGGGAGATTTGAAGGATTTATTCTTCTTCAATTGCGTCATTTAGAGCCTTCATTGTGACCTTGGTTACAATGANAGTTGCAATTACTGTTGCAACTAGTCCAAGTACCAATAGAGCAATACCTAACGGAGATTGCTTGAAGCCCCCCATTGCATCAGAACTCAATGCTATTGTCCCAACTGCATAACCAAAGTAAGCATATGCCAGAGAATACACGATGCTAGGTAGAGTGGAAAGAAAGAATACACGTGTGGTTACAGGTCCAGATGCCATAACGTAATTTAGCCATTCATCAGGAANAAGAGGAGATAATCTCACCAACACTGAAATTCTCATAGACTCTTCACCTATGGCTGCCTCGATTTTTTGAAGTCGATTATCACTGGCTACAATTTTTGTAATCGAATCTCTAAATAACCACCTTCCAAGAAGAAATGCTAGCAAACCTCCAACTATTGATGCTGTGAAATTTATCACGACTGCAAGCCAATAAGGAAATAATGCACCTGCAGTCACCTTCATTATTGGAGTTGGTGCAAGTATTACTACACCAATTATTAAAATCAATGTAAACAGTAAAGGCGCTAAAGAGCCAAGGTCTTCGAACCAATCCAAGAAGAAAGATATGTCTTTTAAAATATTGAAAATAATTACCGACCAAGTAATGAAAATTATAACACTTATCACAAGTCGGAATTTTACAACATTATTATCTTCAATCGAAATCTTTTCCTGTTTGAGAAAAGACATAGTCTTCACTCCTCTTCAGAATTATTTTCTTTTTCTTCAGATTCTTCTTCTATCTCCGGTAAAGACTCTAAAACATCAGATAACATTTGTGCTGCATCNTCTATTTGGGTGATTAAAGTGACATCAGATACCGCCCCTGGTCGACCAAGACTCCACATTAAATCATGAACTACTTCAGTAGTCAACTTAGTTAATTTCAGTACTTCTAAATCTATTCCAAATAATTCTTCATCCCTTTTTAGAGCGACTAAATCGGGCATTTCATCTAGTATTTCATCCATTTTAGCAACAACTTCATCACCGAGCGATTCTGCTTGCTTCTCCAAAATTTCTTCCATTGAAGTCATTCTAGGTTTCCTTGGCTTGGAAGGTCCAGCTCCACTACCAAGTGTTTTACCACGAGACATATTTCCAAAAGATGGAGCCTCTTCATTTTGTTCAGATGATTCATTTACTTGAGCGGGTAAGTCTTCGGGAGATACATCTTGTACAAGATGATTCAAGGCAATTCTAAGCATATTAGCCATCATGGCTGGATCAAAAGTATCGCTTACCTCTAACCCTTCCTCGTCCATTTGAACTAAAATCTCATCAATGAAGCCAGGATTTATTTTTTCTGGACTAACCAAACCTTTCAACATTGGTAATGCCCATGTAGAATCTCCCATAAGCATAGAAACATCAAAACTTCCTCCACCTCCATTTGGACCTGCTACATCGGCTGGAGGAGGGACGAATTGTTTTCGGGCATGTTTGTTTAATTGCTCAATCAGTAAGGACATGTCTATNGGTTTTGCAATTACTTCTGATACCCCTGCCTGTGCCGCTGAAGTTAGATACTCTTGGCCAGAGTTTCGTGAAAGAATNACAACTCTGCATTTGAAGGCAAATTCAGGGTCGGACATAAGACGTTGTGAAGCATCGATTGCATCACCTGATTTCCAATCCCCGTCCATCAATACTATTTCGGGCATTATAGCCAATGCAGTTCCTTCTGCCTGTCTTAGAGTTCCAGCCCGAGTGATATCAAAACCTTCTCTTTCTAGAGTATTGGCTAACAAAGTACGTCTGCCTTCATTCTCATCAGCAACAATTACCTTGGCCACAATTTTCACCCCCCGATATATGTCATAAATACCTTAAACATTTGAACCTCATGTATAATTCGAACCCATAGGGCCGTAAAATAAGGATGAATTTTGCTGACCGATTATTCTATGTCAGAAGGAGAAGTTTGACTCCATAGAAGAATCCCGCCTTCAATATTGAATAATTTATTTCCATCAAATCCCGAATCCATTAGAAATAATGCTGCCATTTGTGAACGCATACCACTTCGGCACAATAGTAAAATATCTCTGTCCTTAGGCAATGACTGTGATATTGATAATACCTCTTCATGAGNTATTTGCATATCTGTAAAAGAAATTCTAACCTGTTCGTATTCTTGCTTAGAACGGACATCCAAAAGAAATGGGCTCCAACCTTCATTCCTTCTTTTTACACAGTCTGCTGGAGTAATATTTTGGAACATCTTGTTTTGCTCAGTAGTACTTGGCTTTTCAATATCTCGGTTATTAGATTCTGCATCAGCTTGGCACCATCCTTCATCTACAAACATTTTCATGGCTAAAGATAGATCTTGAATTTGTGTTCTATCCTCTACTTTTTCAAAATTTAATCTATTGAAATTCATATTTTCTGCATCATAAATTAGTAATTTTCCAGATAGTAATTGACCAACTCCGGTAATCAGTTTGATGGCCTCTGTTGCCTGAATTGAACCTATTACTCCCGGTAAAACTCCCAATACACCTCCATCTGCACAAGAAGGAACACTTTCAGATGGTGGTGGTTCAGGGAATAAATCTCTATAACTTGGCCCTCCATCGAAATTAAAAACACTGACTTGGCCTTCAAAACGATATATTGACCCATAAACCCATGGTAGGTCAATAATACTGCATAGGTCATCAATCAAGTACCTAGTAGGCAAATTATCAGTTCCATCAACAACTATATCCCAACCATCTTGAAAAATCTCCATCGCATTCTCAGGAGTTAGTCTATGCTTCCAAATTCTTACTTCAACCTCTGGATTTAATTCTTCAATCCTATTTTTAGCCGATTCAGCCTTATTTTGACCAACTGCAGAATTGGAATGAATTACTTGTCTTTGAAGATTAGAAATGTCAACATCATCGAAATCAATAATTCCAATTCTACCGACTCCGGCTGCTGCGAGATAAAGTATAACTGGGCTACCTAAACCTCCTGCCCCAATTACCAAAACATTTGATTTAGAAATATTTTTCTGGCCTTGTAGTCCAATCTGTGGCAAAGATATGTGTCTTGCATAACGATTGATGTCGACCATGTACAAGCCAAAGAGAACTATTTCATCAAATAGCCGGCTATAATTGATTTTCAGTGGACATGCTCTTCAAGCCATTTTTCAGCATCCATTGCTGCTTGGCAACCCATTCCGGCTGCAGTAATTGCTTGTTTGTATCTAGTATCAACGACATCTCCAGCAGCAAAAACACCCTCAATTGAAGTCATTGTATGCTTTTTGTGGACGATATAACCTTCTTCATCGGTTTCAATTTGGCCGCCCAAGAAAGATGTTATTGGCTTATGGCCGATTGCAATAAATGCTCCAGTAGCAGAAATTTCTTCGGTTGAACCATCTCTAGGGTCTTCTAAAACTGCTCCAGTTAAGCCATTATCATCAGATAGCCATTTCTTGATTTGACGGAAAGTTCTAATCTCTATTTTATCATTATTTGCAGCTCTATCATACATAATTGTAGAGGCTTTGAAAACATCTCTTCTATGAACTAATGTCACCTTGGATGCGAATCTAGTTAGAAATGTTGCTTCTTCACAGGCTGAATCTCCACCGCCAATAACCAATACTTCTTCATCACGAAAGAATGCACCATCACATGTAGCACAGGTAGAAATTCCTCGNCCTTTCTGNTCTGCTTCNCCTTCAGCATTCAACCAAATTGATTCGGCGCCNGTTGAAATNATNATNGAATGAGTAAGGTANTCTTCACCTTCAAGACNNACTTTNTATGGTCTTTGNGANAGGTCAACAGATTCGACATTCCTATCTTGAACTTCTAANCCAAATCTCTCAGNCTGTTCCCTAAGTTGCATCATCATCTCNGGACCNCCAATACCNTGNGGATAACCAGGNAANTTTTCGATATCGGANGTNANCATCANTTGNCCNCCAGACATNTATCCNGCAAACATTAGAGGTTCAAGCATGGCTCTGGCTGCATATAATCCTGCAGTATAGCCTGCAGGACCTGAACCGATTATAATCACATTACGTATATCTGACATTTTACCGCCCACATCTTAAACAGATGATACGAGACTCTTGAACATTTACATGCAATAATTAGAAAAATGGTAATAATTTAACTAATTAAAGCATTTTTGTAATTGCCGAAACTGCTGCTCTTGCATGAGGCTCTAATCTCGGCTCGATATGTTCGGGTTCTGCTCCAGGCCCAATAATACCCNATCCAACTGGTTTTTCATGAACTAATTGTAATTCAATNATGGTTTTTATTACTGCTTGACCCATTGCCAANCCGTGTTGNGTCTGCCCTTTTTCGATTATCCCGAGGCAAGCCACGCCGTTGATTTCTTCATNGGCCAAGAGTCGGTCAACTGCAAGTGGTACTTCCATAGCACCCGGCACCCAAATCACATCTGTAATAGTTAGTGATTCCTTAGATGCTTGATCTTTAGCATATTCGAGCATCCGTTCTATCTCATCTTTGTGAAAAGAGCCACATACAACTGCTATTCTATTATTCATTTTATCATCTCATCAGTTTTTGGCAATTATTCTTTCAACTGTTGAAACAATAGTTTGCGTCGTAGAATCTATTTCGATATTTACCGCATCTCCTACTTGCTTTGACGCTATCTTGGTTTGTTTCATAGTTTCAGGAATAATATGTAAATTGAATCTTGAATTGCTAACCTCACCGATCGTTAAAGAAATCCCATCAATAGCAACATAACCTTTTTCAATCAGATATTTTTCTATAGAAGGCGGTGCTATAATCGATAAATCCATACCCTCACCCGAATCGNTTTTCTCATTAACTAAGCCNGTTGCAATAATATGACCCGATAAAAGATGACCTCCAATTTCATCTCCAAATTTTAGTGAACGCTCAATATTTACTATGTCTCCTTTCTCCAATTGACCTAATGTGGTCCTAGTTAGAGTTTCTTTGATTACATCAAAGGAAGCGATTTGGTTTTGAATCGAGGTTGCAGTCAAACAAACTCCATCCACNGATACGCTGGCTCCAATTTCCAGTGATTCGGTATTTGGAAGTTCAATTTTGAAACTCTTAATTGNTTCACCTTCAACAACTTCGGCTATTTCGCCGATTCCTTGAACTATTCCAGTAAACATTCTTTCAACTCACTTTTTTTGCGAAAGGTCGAGAATTCTTGCTATGATTTTCCTAGTACCATCTAGGTCTTCTGATAATCCTTCGACTCTAACCACTTCAATATCTTGGTATCCAAGTTCCCTTAATTTTCTGTTGATAGATTCCTCAGCATGCTCTTGGTCATAGCCTAAGGCAATAATATCTGGCTTCACAATNGGAAGAATATCAAAAATTGGGACTTCGGGAGGATTGCCAATAATAGCATCATCTACCGGTTTTAGGCCTTCAACCATTCGTCTCCTAAGATCGTGATTAGTGACCGGTTCGTGCTTTCTTATCCGTACTGTATCGTCATGGGCGATTACTACTGTCAAGTGTTGACCCAGNGCTTTGGCTTGCTCAAGATAATGCAGATGTCCAGCATGAAGTAGGTCGAAANCCCCGACTGCCATAATTCGCTTCATAGTCTCGCCCCAAATCTCTGAATTCGACATTACACATCATATTGTCGGAACTTACTGACTACTATTTAGTGCATTGATAATATCAATTCCGTGCAAGAAAGGTATTCCTTTTTGCTTAGCCCAAATTCTAGCATCTTCGACTGAAAGTGCATTATCACCATCAGGTTGTAGCATTTCCGCTCCAATAACTACAGGCGTTGTACCAGATAGTCTAGCTAATCCCACAGCCAATTCAGTATGACCTTGACGTACACTTAGACCGCCTTTGGCTTCTCTACAAACCGGTATGTGACCAGGAGTTCTGAATTCTTGACCTAATGCTTTTTGGGCATCATCGGTATTTGCTCTCTTCAAAGATAATTCATTTGTCAGTTCAGCAAATCTTCTAGTGGTTAATGCCCTATCCTTGTCTGTAATTCCTGTGTAAGTATCTCTNTGATTTANTGAGAGAGTAAAAGCAGAACGTGCATCATAGCGTAAATCATCAGTGATTAACTGCTTCAAAACTGTATGCTGCTTNGTCAATTCAGGGTGAGTGTGTAAATCTTGCAAAAATGGTAACGAAAATTGTTCACCAACTTCGTCCCCAATCGCTAAGAAAAGTAATCCTCCACAATCCTGCCTTAATTGCCTCATAGTACTTGGCTGAGCAAACTGTGCAGAGAATAGAAGGTCAGTCTCCCCTTCCCTCTTTTCTGAATCAAATAAACAAACAGGAAGTCCCTGTGAAAAGGCTTCAATTGCCGCAGATATTTCATCGCTCATGTTAATCGGTCGTATAACTTCTTCATGAACTGTCGCATATAATCATAATACGAAAATAATGAAAATCAATGGTTTTTTTGAGCATTCGACGGAAAGGTGTTATGATAGGACGACCCTTGGGTTGAACCTGCGGGGGGTTGTGAATGCCAGTTAAATTAGGTCCAGCCGGTATTCCTTTATCTTGCAAAGGAAGAACGATTGTTGAAGGAATGGACGATATTATTTCTCTAGGATTAGAGACTATGGAAGTCCAAACAGTACGTATGATCGCCCCTCAACATTTTGAACAATATTGGCAAGCCGGTGTTTTGGCCAACAAAACTAACTTCGAAATGAATATTCATGGCCCTTATTATTCTGAACTACTTGGAAATAAAGTTGAAAGAGGCCGTTCACTAACTAAGATTGAATCGACTCTACAAGCTGC
>NHGH02000038.1 GCA_002172355.2 Euryarchaeota archaeon TMED132 | reverse complement strand
CCATTGATTTAGCAATGAAGCGATTTGAAGTTTACTTCCTACGCCATCGGTAGCTAGTGCAAGAAGATTATCTCCAAATTCGATTAGTCCGCCAAATCCACCAGGCAAGTCAACTGGCGCCCCAGGTGTCCCAGCAGGTCGAACAGAACGTCCTAAAGAAGCGATTAAAGAAGCGACAGCAGACCCTTCCAAGTCGATGTCGACCCCGGCACTTGCATAGTCCATTGGCTTGGCCATGGCTATTCCATCCAAAGGCAACTCATGAATAAACCGGCTCAAATCATGAGGGATTTAGATAGCAATGATAGACTAATATCTAGTCGATAATCAATACCAGAATGCGTACCATCAAATTCTTGCCACGTGTGCTCAACTCCCAACTCTGATAGCCGAGCAGTCAACTTACGACTTCCATACTGTATACCGTATTGGTCTAGATTTCCGCAGTCAATGAATAATAATTTTAACGAATCAAGATTACTTGAATTAGATTCAATCAACCGTAGAGTATCGTAATTAAGCCAGTTTGACCAACGCTCTTCGATGATTTCACAGTAATCCATGTCTACAGGAAGTTGTATTCCAAGAGGGTTTGAATCATCACATTCTCCAGGATCATAAGAGGCAGCCATCGCACAAATCATCAAGGTATGAAAATCATCAGAACTCATTTTTCCAGCGTTAATTACCGCATCGACATATTTGGCAGGAGTGCCGTAACGCGAAATATGGGTAATGGTTTCAGCAAAGGTTGGCATGAACATTGTTTCAAACCCTACATCACCTGAATGGCTGGCTACAGAATCCCAATGGCCTGGCTTGGTAAGAGCATTATACAAAGCACCATATCCTCCAGAAGATTTCCCGACCAAGCCAAATTTATCGTTACAAGAATATCGTTGCTTTATACATTCTTTTAGGTCATTACATAGCCATGAACTCCAGTTGCCTAAAACTGGAGAATCAACAAATTGATTCCCGCCTAGAGAGGTGAAGGTATCGGGCATTACCAAGATACATGGAAGCATTTCTCCCGACTCAACCAAACGCTCATGGCGCTGTAATAGGCTCTCAGAGAAAGCCTTCCAACCTGCTCTGGCTGGGCCTGAAGAAGTAAATGGTGCTAAGTAAATAATTGTAGGTAATTTTTTTCCCTTGCTAATTAAATCAATACCCTTTGGAGAAATATGAACTATAATTTCTCTAGAAGTGGGGTCGCCAAGACGATTTTTTAATAGTTTAGAATCCAAAACGAACCGATCGATTTGGCCAAGAACCGGGGCAAAAGAATGTTTGGGCATGCCCACTCTAGAAGTTCCTCACTCATTGGTTCTGCGGTCATGGCCAATGGGCAATGGACATGAATATATTTGGTAAAAAAAGGACATAGAGCCACCCTTTCTCCAGTGGAAATAAAGGGGTGGGGGAAGGCTAAGAAATGATTTCATATACTGTTGCCAATTATGTCTCATAGTCGCGAGATTGAATTACACAGGAGGTGATGAGTTGTTACAAGAGTTTGATTTGCCAGCCCGATGGACTTCAATGATTCAAGATTTGTATGCAGAATCAGTCCACAACCTCGCTCAAAACTGGCCTGACGACCAATCATTAGAAGTCTCTTACAGAATCATTGAAGGCTTCGACGATGAATTCGCTCATGATATCATCGAACATCCAGAACTTCATTTCCATGCAGCCAACCACGCCCTTAGGCAATTTTTACGAGATGCCGGACATCCAAACATGTTCCCCTTCGTTAGAATCGTCCACTTGCCAAGCGACCAGATACGAGTTGTATCCCAACTCCGTTCCGACGATATCGGCCAAATGTTGGCAATAGACGCAGTCACAACCAAGATTTCAGGCGTAAGGCCTAGAATTTATTCAGCATCATTCGAATGTGCTTCTTGTGGTCATGTGATGATTATCAATCAACCAAATGAGCAAGAATTGATCGAACCGATCGAATGTTCGCAAATAGATGGCGGTTGCGGGAAACCAAAGAGACAGACTAGATTTGTTCTGCAACAAGAAGAATCCATTTTGATAAATTCACAGTTCATAGAACTACAAGAATTACCAGAACAAATGAAAGGTGGAATTCAGCCTGAACGGATTATTTGTATCGGAGAACATGATTTAGCGGGTAAGTTGAACCCAGGAGACAGAGTCAAAGCGAATGGAGTTCTGTTCATTCGCTCCCAGAGAAAAGGTGGTAAAGATACTCCTGTTTTCGATATCTTCCTGCGTATTCATTCATTGGAAAGACAAAATATTCCGTTAGAGGAAATCAAAATTTCCGAAGATGAAGAATTAGAGATCAAGGAATTGGCCAGTAGGGAGGACATCTATGACTTGTTCACAAAAAGTATAGCCCCTTCAATATTCGGCATGGACCGTGTCAAAGAATCATTGATGCTCCAACTTTTTGGCGGAGTTGCAAGATTAAATCCAGATGGAACAAGGAATAGGGGCGACATCCACATTCTTTTGATGGGAGACCCTGGTGTTGCTAAATCCCAATTACTCAATTACATGTCAAGAATTTCTCCTCGTGGGAGATTCACCTCTGGACAATCTGCTTCTGCAGCTGGTTTGACAGCAGCAGCAGTACAAGATTCTGCCGCGGAAGGACGTTGGACCCTTGAAGCAGGTGCATTGGTACTTGCAGATTTAGGACTTGCAGCAATTGACGAATTCGACAAAATGAATGAAGGCGATAGGTCGAGTATGCATGAAGCGATGGAACAACAAACAATCTCTATTTCTAAAGCAGGAATTAATGCAAGTCTAAGAACAAGATGCGCGGTATTGGCAGCAGCAAACCCGAAGAATGGACGTTTCGAGCCAATATCAGAAACACCTTTTACAGGCCAAATAAATCTCGCTCCACCGCTTATTTCGAGATTTGACATTATCTGGCTACTTACCGATGATGCCGACGAATCCAAGGATTCTAAAATTGCCAATCACATAATCAAGAATCGTCTTATCGGAACTAGTGAATTATTGGTGACCGAAGGAAGCGCCCCAGACCCTGCTAAGAACTCAATCACAGGAGTTCAGAAATCCCAAGATGGCGACGAGATACTCGCTCGAGATTTAATTCGAAAGTATATCGCTTACTCCAAGAGGTCAATTCACCCTAAACTTGAGGAAGAAGCCCAGAACAAGATCGTTGAATTTTATGTGGAAACTAGAAAGAAAGGGGGAGAATCCTCTGATAGTGTTTCAATAACTGCTCGTTCTCTAGAAGCAGTAGCCAGAATGGCTGAAGCAAGCGCAAGAATCAGACTTTCTAACATTGCAACCATTGATGATGTTGAAAGAGCGATAAGGTTGACAAAAACATGGAGAAATGAATTGATGGGTGAGAATTTCGATATGACTACTATTGAAACCGGCAAGAAAACATCAGTTAGGAACCAAGAAAGAATGCTGATAGAAATAATCTCAACATTACAGAATCAATCGACCAACCAAGTCAAGGTTGCAAATGTATTGGACGTTTATACAGAGGCTGAGAAGTACAAGATTTCAAGAACTAAAGCTGAAGACATAATTGAGAAATTAGTTAGGAACGGGGACATAATGCGCCCATCCGGCTATGATACATTNCAAATTGTCTAAGTTCATGCGTTGCTATCTTGAATGATGAACGATTGGGATGGCNATGGCCGAAGTACATGTTAACGAACCGGAAGGTGAAGTTAACAATGCCACTGCTCTTGACCCAGAGGGATTGGGTTTCATGTGNGGGCTTGAAGTNCANCAACAACTTTCNACNGGNAAATTNCANTCNAGGCAGNCTGGAGAATTATACGATGTCACNATTGACACAGTTCCNGANGANTGGCCGAGATTTTCCCGTAAANTACGNGCATCAAGAGGCGAAGGCGGCAAAATCGATGTTGCNGCTCGCTTTGAATCGAAAAGAAATCGCTCTTTCNTNTATGCACAATCGCCAAATTCGGGATTGATTGAACTAGATGAACAACCGCCACTATCTCATGACCAAGACGCCTTGGATATCGCNTTAACCGTTTCAGCACTGGTAAACTCTAAACCGGTCTCACTTTTTCAAACGATGAGAAAAACTGTGGTGGACGGTTCTAATACAAGTGGCTTTCAACGAACTACTTTGATTTCCACAGACGGTACTTTACAGACTGAAGAAGGCCCAGTAGGGATAGANGTACTGTGCCTAGAAGAAGACAGTGCCAGAAAACTAGACACAATCTCAACAGAAAATGGAGAGCAAGTGATTTACAATTTAGACCGTTTAGGTTTGCCATTGATCGAAATCGCAACCGCTCCCGACGTCATTTCTCCTGAACATGCAAAGCAAACAGCAATCGCNCTTGGTAGGTCTCTAAGACAGACAAGAAGGGTTAGAAGAGGACTTGGTAGCATTAGACAAGACCTCAATGTATCAATTGCATGTGGCGATAGAATCGAGATAAAAGGCTGTCAAGACCTATCTTGGATCCCTCGAATTATCAGACTTGAAATGGCCAGACAACTGCATTTTTATCGTCTAACAAATAAACTTAGAGAGGCCATGGATTTACCACTCCTTCCNCCTGATAGGCGCTCTACAGACTCAGAAATTGAACAAGAAGTTGCAGAAAAAGTGGCAGCAGCATTACCTCTAGAACTAACAGACGTATCAACTCAATTTGCAGATTGTGATTCTAAAATGGTCAAAACTGGATTGGCTAAAAATAGTGTAATGTTGGCTTTACCACTTCCAGGTTTGGCAGGACTAATCGGTACTAAAGAACTCGANGATGAAGGCTCTCAGTTACCAAGACTAGGTCGTGAATTAGCCGGTGCAGCAAAACTGGCAGGTGTCAAGGGGGTTTTCCATTCTGATGAATTGCCCGCTTATGGAATTGAAGAAGAACATGTAGGCTTGGTTAGAAAGCAATTATCTTTGAAAGACAACGACGGCTTCGTACTATGCTTAGCTCCTAATTGGCAAGCAGAATTAGCCTTGGAGAGTGTACTTGCTAGAGCCAGATTAGCATGGCACAGAGTCTCACAAGAAGTAAGGAATGTTGTAGTCAAGAAAGGCGCACCAGAAGATGGAACAACCGCTCCAATGCGCCCATTGCCAGGAGGCGCTAGGATGTATCCTGAAACCGATATTCCAACACTAAAACTAACTACTGAAATGTGGGACAATATTCTCACTAATTTACCGATGACCGATAACGAAAGGTCACAAAGAATGAGTAAATATGATATTTCTAAAGACCAATCCAGCCAACTATTGGCAAGAGAATTAGACGACTTATTCGTTGATTTCTGCGGAGACTTGCCTCACAAAGGTTGGGCGGCGGTATTGTTGGAGAATGACGACAAAGACCCACAACTCTCAAGTTTGGTTTTGACTGCTAAAGAGAATGGCGACTTGACAAGAGAGGCGGTAAATTCTGTAATCGCAGAGTTTTCAAATCAAACATTACCAAGTTTACAAGATATAGCCAAGTATGCTTCAGATAATGGTTTGAAGCCTGCAGATTTAGGGGATTTGGAATCAATAGTTAACGACATAGTCAGTCAAAGAGCCGATTTCGTCAAAGAAAGAGGCATGGGTGCCATGGGTCCGCTAATGGGCATTGTAATGCAGGCTGCAGGTGCTGCTGATGGTAAGGCGGTTAGCGCATTACTTAGGGCCGCAATTCAGAAAATAACGGAGTGAGAATGATGCGCTACGGTGCCATTGTATTGTCCATTTTGATTTTACTCGGAGGGCTGTCAAGCGTTTCCGCTCAAGGAGAGGCCGAAACAATACAAGGCTTAGAATTGGATTGGGAATATGACTTTGGTGAAACCTTTATTTCAACAAAACCCTTGATTACCAATGATACTATTTTTGTTAGGACTTCAACTTCTACTCCGAACTCCGACCCAGCAGGAATCTATGCATTTGACTTAGATGGCGAACTACTTTGGTCGAACCTAAATTATAATTCAACTTCAAATGATATGTCTCCTATAACTTATGTTGAGGAGGGACAAGGTGATTGTGGAACATGGTCTGATATGATAGTCATTGGCTGGTCAGATGGTACTATACAGGCATTACATCCAGGAACTGGTAATTTATTTTGGCAACAAAATACCGAGGTATTAACATGGGGAATTACCGGTTCATTACTGATTGATTCAGACGATTTATTGGTCCCAACCAGAACGGGATTAGCTAATTATTGCCTTTCTGATGGCTCAATAAATTTCGAAATAGAAACCGGACTCGGTTGGAGAAACGGAGTCTCCAAGTCTGGTGAAAATTATTTTCTGGGAGACGAAACAGGAACTCTTTGGAAAGTGTCTAAGCAAGGAAATATAAGTTCTAAATTTTTAGATATCGGTAAGATTAGACATGCTCCTTTACCGGTAGGTGGTAAATTATTAGTCCATGGCCAAGGGGCGACTGAAAGTACAATCGCACTTCTCGACCCGACAGATTTTACTCTAGAAATCCTCTCTAAATCCGGGCCTTCGCCAGGTATCCCGATAATTTTGAATGGCACGATTCTAACAATAGATTCAAACTTTGTCAAGACATTTGATTGTTCTATGTCTTGCCAGTTTATCGATCAGCACCCATTTATTTCCAACGGCGAATCCTCAGTAGTATTCGATAATATGCTAATGATGCCAAGAAATACCGTAGAAGGAGGCTGGGGATTATTTACATTAAATAACTCGACTGAGTTGGGTTTTAATGAATTACTTTCAACAAGATTTGATTGGTATGGGACTTCAGCACCTGCCTACCAATCAATAGGAGAGAAGCAGATTCTAGCACTTGGAAATGATAACGGTTATCTACAAGTTTATTCATCAGTAAACAATGAACTAACGGTACACGAATCAGTAGATTCGGGATACATATCTCAGATTTTGACATTGATCTTATTCATATTCTTGGCAACCTCTGGAATACAGTTTCTCCGAGGAAATTACAAGTCTTCATTCCGGTTCTTAATTGTAATTTTAGTCGTGATTTTTACATTCGCTTTCAATGATATAGCCACTGCATGGTCTTCTTATATCTCTGGACTCAATGATGATACCAAGACTTCAGAAGAATTGTGGGACGATGATTGGCCTGAGGAATGGCTTGGAACACAAGTTGTAGTTTTTGAATTTGACAATCAAACTTTAGTTTCTGGTGGACACCTAAATAATGATAATGCCCTTGAGTTAACTTACAAAGCATCCGATAGTCTCATGGTTAGTGTAGAGGACACCGATACTTCGATTGGTAAATATATTGAGAGTTTCAATGGAATTCAAGGTGAAGGTTGGATATTCTTTGTTGACGGTTCAGAGGCTATGGTTTCTGCACAATATGCAGAAATAAATAGCGATAGTATTGTGCATTGGAAGATAATTTAGATGACAATGCTCAAGACATTTCACTTTTTGGCTAGTTCATGTTCCAAGCCACCGGCATCCACGGTCCTGTATTGGGGCCGATAGGGAGTTTGGTTCTAGACGTAGTTTTACTCGGTATTGTTTTTTGGACATTATTGAGTTCAACCAAGCGTAGAACATCAGATATTATCTTATTTGCTTCTATTATTGCTGGTGTCTCACTTTTGCGTGTAGTTATGACTCCACTGCCAAATATTCAGCCGGTTACTATCGCCGCCCTTCTAGTTGGGGCGCAGTTNGGNNCCAAAAGAGGAGTGGCATTTGCAATACTGGTTACTATGATTTCTAATTTCATAATCGGTAATGGAATTTGGACCTTATACCAAGCCATGGGNTGGTCCATTGTAGCAATTATTGGAGCCAANTCTAAACTAGTCGTCTCAAATCAAATCAATTTCAAAAGATTATTCACTCTATCAATTTTCAGCGCTTTCCTGTTCGACATCATAGTATCGTTTTCAATTATCGATGGTTCGGTCGGGTTAAACCAATTCNTGATTTATCTCGCCAATGGAATTCCATATGACTTAATGCATGCGCTTGGNAACTTAACATTCGCAGCTTGGTTNAGTTCATGGTTCGTTAGGGTCTTACAATACCAACCAACTCTTGAAGAAATAGAAGTAGCGGTTGTTGAAGGTTATGTCATCGAGTCATAATGAGACTACGATGGTCCTAATCGCACGCAAAGATTTGAAATTATCAGCGGGCAAGTTAGCAGTTCAATGTGCGCATGCGGCAACCAGTTGTACTCTTGCCGCCAATAAATCAGAAAAGCGCTTACTTGANNGATGGAAAAATAGTGGGGCAAGGAAAATTTGTTTACAGGTTGAAGACCTTTCTTCCCTTCAAAGATTAGCAGGGCAAGCACAGTCGGCAAATTTAATCACGNACATCGTAAAAGATGCAGGNCATACCGAAATACCTCCAGGCACAATAACGGTGCTTGGAATTGGTCCTGGGCCACGAAGAAGTATCGATGCTTTGGTTCAAGACTTGAAGCCTTATTGAGGAAGAGCCCGTGCTATGAACGAAGCGCAATGGGTCTACGTTCATTCATACACAGTTTGACCGCTCCGCCATTTAGGCATCGCAGTATTGTCGACGAAGAAGTGAAAATGGTCTTGGTGGTAAATAATAATCTGAAGATGGGTAAAGGAAAAATCGCTGCACAAGTGGGCCATGCAGCGGTTTCTTCAACATTGAAATGTGGAAAAGAAGCACCCGATTTATTGGAATCTTGGCTAGCATCAGGGCAAAAGAAAATTTGCGTCAAAGGCACTGATGCAGACCATTTATTACAACTAGAAAAGGTAGCATCCAACAAAGGCATTTTATCCACTAAAATTCATGATGCAGGACATACACAAATCCCAAGCGGATCTTTGACAGTTTTAGCCTTAGGGCCCGACACCGAATCATTATTGTCAAGTATTACTGGAGAGTTGAAATTACTTTGACCATCGCCGCATTGATGAGTGATGGATACTACGACTCTCTATGCGCGAGTATCCCAGTGAACGAGTAGACCTTCGTAGTGACACTGTTACCCAACCAACTACTGCTATGAGAGAGGCTATGATGAATGCCCCGGTAGGCGACGATGTTCTTGGAGATGACCAAACGGTAATCAAATTACAAGATATTTTAGCAGAAATGCTTGGCAAGGAAGCGGCTCTTTTTGTCCCGAGTGGAACGATGTCCAATGCTATTGCTATCAGAGCGCATACTAATTCTGGTGACGAAATAATCACAGAAACTGCTAGCCATATTTACGTTTACGAAGGAGGTGGCTATGCCGCACTTTCCGGTTGCTCAGTTGCGCTTGTTCAAGGAAAGTCTGGAATAATGGACGCCAAAGATGTAGCCAAAGCAATTCGTAAACAAGAAGGCAGCCTAGGACATTATCCAAATGGTTCACTAGTCTGTGTTGAGAATACTGCAAATAGAGGAGGAGGCACATGTTATCCTCAACATGTCCTGGATGAAATCGCTAAAGTTGCCCATGATAATGGGTGCGCTGCTCACATTGATGGCGCTAGACTTTTCAATGCAGTAATCGCTACAGGAACCTCAGCATCAAGGATGGTTAGAGATTATGATTCGATTTCAATTTGTCTTTCCAAAGGCCTAGGAACTCCGGTAGGAAGTGTTCTAGTTGGTTCATCAGCATTTATTTCTAAAGCACATCGATGGAGAAAGATGTTTGGTGGTGGAATGCGTCAAGCAGGAGTTCTAGCAGCTTGTGGAATCTATGCATTAGAGCATCACATAGAGAGAATGTCTGAAGACCATTCCAGGGCACAGAGATTAGCCGAAGCGGTAAACCAAATCGATGGATTTAGTGTAGACTTAGATAGTGTTGAAACAAATATGGTCTATATCGAAGGCGAGCAAGGTGCTAAAGAAATTCTNAGAAAATTATCTGATTTAGGAATTGATGTACTCGAAGTAGGGCCGATTGCAGTTAGGGCTGTAACTCACCTCCATATTACCGATGAAGACGTCGACCGTACCATTGAAGCATTCAAACAAATAGCCTAATATCTATCATTTATTGAAATAGTCTCGTCGAATTATCGAGGAGATAGGGATGGCTAATAAGGGTGAAAAATGCCAAGTTTGTGAATCAAAAGCCATCACTAGAGGCTTATGTGCCCTATGCGATTCAATGACTAAGCAGTCGAAAAATAAGACTTGGGGCAAAGATGTTCATCCGGAAGCATCAGAAAAAGCAGTTCAATATATTGGTGGCGGTGATAAAACGAGTAAGAAGCGCTGGGAATGCTTCCAANCTTCAGTACTAGATACAAAACTAACCGATTGGGCAAGATTAGATGAAAATCTAGACCCGGTTTTATCATTTCCTTGTANTAGAGAAAAAGGTCTCCAAATCTGNCATGATCTAGAGAANGGAGTTAGACTGACTTCAAAGGATAGATCGATTTTACACCAAGGCTTCGAAATGATAGGCGATATTCGTTTATCATTTCTATCTTCTAAAGCAATAATCAATGGCCGAGAGTTGCCAAATGATATTCCAGTGGCCTCNGTTGTCAGGATGCTTTTTGATAGTAAAGGACGTTTAGGTTGGGATTTGAATCAACTCATATACGCCCTTGGTTCAATCCAAATACCATCGGACACAACCATCCAAGAACGTTTACAATTCAGGCGGAGGCAAAGACGCAGACACACGGATAGAGATTCATTGCTGGCTACACTGTCATGGATTGAATGGATGTCTGAAGAGAATATTACTCCGCCTGAAAATCATCGAATTCATCCGTTATCTGCATGGGCCAGAGACCTTAGGACGAGTATTGCAAAAGTTGGAGGTATGATTTTCCATGAAACGGTTAATGCTGCATTTCACAACCATCCAAATGGATTGGACCAACTTTCAGATTTCCCATGGGTTGAACAATGGCAAGATTATCGGTGCCCTTCAACATATAATAATCCAACAAAGTGGCCATTGAAGATTTTTGGAATGAATCTAAGACTGATTGTTAGGACTAAATCTAACGGTACCAGACTTGCCATAATTCCTGATAAACCAGCTATTTGGGCTTCTTTAATTGCATTATCTTTCTCACCTGCGTCTTCTTTAAATGGCCATCTACTATATGCAATACAATATAATTGGACAAATCAAAAAGACATACTGANNCATATTGACTCACCTCTCCGCCGTTCAATACAACTACTCAATGAAGTAATATCGGGGAGTTCCAGTGAGGTTTACATTGAACATGATACAATACTAGTGATTGGAAGGTTGGGGCATTTCTATGAGGTTAAGGTTGGAGAAGGTGCACATGGTGCCCCATACATAATTAGGCACATCAAATCATTAAACCCTCGTAAATCACAACTGATTTGTATTCACAGTGGAAGGTTTCATTCCAATTTACCATTAGGCGATATTATAGCATCAGTTGTACTTTCTTTGATAGATGATGTAACAACGAGTAGAAAAGTCGAAAGNCTNCGCAATGAATTAATTGATAATCAGCCAATAGGGTTCCCAGCATTGCTTTCAGAAGAATACACCAAATTAATTAGCAAGGATTCTCTAAAAGACTTCACAAAAACAATATCGAGAACAACTTCGGTTTATCCCAAATGGCTTTCTCGTAATGAAAAAGAATGGTCCAGGATCGAGGAGCAAGGATTTGCAGCCGAAGAAAGAGTCCGTCAACAATTCAATTTCATCATGCGTAGGAATCGATATTTCGTTGAACTTGGAGAGCAGGCTGCCAAAGAGACTCCAAAAACCGATAAGGCTAGAGAAATTATCAACAACGACCTCGAACTAGGTAATAAGAGCCCATCGACAGATAAACTGGTTAAGATGTGGAGAGAAACATTCACATCCAATCAAGAAAAAACCTATCAACAAGGACAAGGGCTATTTGGACAGTATTGGAATCAGTTTCGTGGGCGTAGAGACTGGATGTTCCTACGTAACTATGGACGCCCCGAACAAGAATACCCAATTGGCGATATNAGAAATGGNGAANGAAGATATTGTGAAGTAATGCCACGTATATGGGAGGCTTTGATGTTGCACCCAATTGGCTCACAAGTTGTGATTCCAACCGTTACAGGGAAGGAGATTTCATTCCAATATTGTCAATTAAAAGTTACCTTAAGAGATAACCGTGAAATTAGATTACTGAAAAGATTCTTGACCATATTAGGTTATCATGAAGATGATGGAGACCAATTTGAGAGGTCACAAATATACTACCGAAGAGACCATCCCCGCCCACGTAACCGACGCATGTTGACACAGACACTGTCCAACTTCCAGCGCACATTAGGTGCGCGCGGAGCTCCTCCATGGTGGTGGCATTATGCAGATGTAGTCGAGCCACCTTGTGAAATTCCAGAGTTTAGATGGCAACTTGAAGAAGACCTCAGCGATAACCGAGATGCGCCTAATTTAGTATAATCATTTCTTAAACAGAGCTGCAGCGACAATTATACACGATAAACTAACAATAATAGAAATAGATGGTAGTGAACTGGAATCATCTGTTTCTTTTACTTCTTCGCCACCAGAATTCTCGCCATCACCTATTGGAGTAAACTGGTACATTAGGTGGACTTGCATATCATCTCCATCATATGCGGTAGGAATACTAACCGTTGCAGTTCCAGTTGCTACATTACCAACTTCAACTATTTCTGTTACGATACTCGGGTATGTTCCTTCTCCATTTGAACCTTCAGAAAACTCTGCAGCGGCTTCTACAAACCATATATTTACACTCATATCATATTCTTCGAATTGCGTCATGTCTAAATCAACAGACCATGAAACAATTCCAGTTCCACCATCTTGTGAAGTCCAAGAAAGCGTAGTATTGCCATTGCCTAAATTTAGGGACTGACCGATCAAAGTTCGGTAGTCTTCTTGTAAAGAGTCTCCATTAGGGGTGCTTCCTATTTGCTTTTGAGTTCCATTGAAGACGACTATTGGCGGAGCTCCAGCAGTATATCTACTGCTAAAGTGTTGTTCTGTGTTGTTAGAGCCGAATGGGTCTTCATGGTCATTAGCACGGTGAAAGTGATACTTTTGTATCTCGCCACTATCCTGTAAATCTTCCAACGTATGTTCTACCTTTACACAGTTAGTACACCAAGTTGCAGTATAATCTTCAGCAACAGCGGGTAGTGAGTTTAGAGTTGAAGTTTGAGAACTCGTGTTATTTGCCCAAGACCACTGGCCACCAAATAATGGTCCAGCATCGGTATCTTCAGGCGCCTTAGCTGCAACTCCGCTTGTACCAGTGAAACTGATCAATACAAGTAGGCAAGAAACAACTATTACGCGGCGCATACAAAGCGCTAAGGGTGCTTTGATTTAAATCAATGACCATCACTCATCATCATCATCATACCAACCTTCATCGGTATCAAATGCACCATTATCTACTAGCGTTCCATCCTTGACCTTCATCTGGAAGTTCTTCAGACTAGAACTAACGCCGCTACCGGTTCTGTATAGGCATTTGGCAATTCTTGCCAATAAGCCCTTTTCACAGTGTAACATAGTGAGGCTTGCATAAGTTAAGGTTGCAATAAGCATTCTAGCCTCTGTGTTGATGGTAGTAGCATCACTTTCACCCTCGCCCAATGCTTGTATCCTAGCACTCACGTCCTGTAAGACCTGGTCGACAACTTGCTCTGGTAGGAACTTCAGTAGCATTTGGTCAGCGTGAGTCATGGCTTGCTCGATATCATCATATCTTTTCTCACCAGGGCCCTTCCGAGGTATCGGATGTAAAAACCAACCTATTCTCGACCTAGCCTTCCAATGATTGAGGACAATGATTCTCGCACTTACAATTTGTTTTGAGGTAACACCATCGTTTTTCAAAGAACGTCTTCTATCGAACTTAGTTAAGATTCCAAGTTCACCTGCCAACTCAACAATAGCATCGGCAATGATTACGGCATTCTGGTGTTCACTTTCACCTTTAATGCCCTTCTTTTGTCGACAGATGACTTGCTTTGGCATTGATAATGCCTTCTTGAGCCCCTTGTCAGTCAATTGAGAACGTTCCTTTTCCTGCTCAGGCGTGAGAGGAGTGCATGCCATCTCAGTGATATCATAAACCACATCTCTCACGTTTTTACCATATCGAGTTTCGATTAAACCGTGAACCTTCTTGCAGAAAGGGTGCTTTTCTCTAAAAGAATCATATTTTCTCTTGTCATATTTCCAGAACCCGGGGTTCTTGACGCCTTTCAAGTCGCCAGGTAAAATCCTAGCACCACTGGTTCCAGGCTTATTGCCACGACCAACACGCTCGGTTTGTCTTTCTGCGCCTTGAGTAATACTATCTGAAACGCCGTCTATCGGGGAGTAGTCCAAATCTACTAGGCCACAACTAGCACACGCCTTTTCACCTAGTTTGGAATCATAATCCCATTCCAAACTTCCGCAATTATCACATCTATCTTCTTTTCTTGTTGCTTTCTTATTATCTACCATAGTATCATGCCTCTTTCTTGTTATGCGACATCAAGCCTCTCTTTTGACAAACCGTGACGAAATTGGGTCGAGTTAATTGCGGTATGTAAGAGCATTTGACAGCGCAGGAGTTAATATGTGTTCGAACAGGTTCTTTAATCTTTGGTAAAAAATCCCAAAATATCCCCAAACATGAATGTTTCTTGTTAGGTTTCACAAACACAATCAAATTCGACACTATATAAACAATAACAACAAGAATTGAATAATCGACTATCCGTAGAAAAGCCTTCAATAAGTGTCGGCATCTGTATCAATAGTCGAGGGAGGTGAGTTAATGTCTGATAGCAATATTTTGAGTGCTAATATATCGATTGAAGCCACCCCAAGCGGCCAAAATATACCAGGGTGGCTACATCAAGACCTAGTGTCTTTAGAGCCTACAGAATTATTGATATTACACCCAAGCGAGAGGTCAAGAAAAGCCACACTGAGTGAACTTTCGAAAACCAAATCATCAATTGACACCTCTAAACATCTCACTATTCAGCGTTTATTTGAAACATTATTTCTTGACTTTAGACTCCCAAACCTGATGGATGAAGATGCATTATTATTTTCTTTAACCCATGACATGGTACAATCACATGCGCAAAAAGGCAACTTTCCGCTAATGTTTTCACCTTACAAAGATAAGCAATGGAGCGAATATAAAACCCAAAGATTACAACAATTGCACAGAGAACTCAGCCAAATAAAGACTCCATGGAAGTGGGATAACGACCCAGGGGTAAAGGAATTTAGAAATTTATTGTTAGAGATGGAGAAAAAGACCAACAAGACCCATCCCGATTTGAGAAAAGTCCATCTTCTTGATAGGATTAAAAAGGCGATATCCCAATCAGAAACTCCCTTTTCCTTGAACAGTATAGAAGGAATAATAGTACTAAATCACCCTCCCGAATTTAGTGAAATTGATAGAGAGTTACTCATATCTATATCCAAAATCACGCCAATACATCAACTATGTAATCCTGGGTCTTTTCGACTCGGATTCCATGGAGCTTACATCGAAGATATAGACTGGACCGATGGAGGATCATTACCTCATTGGCTTCCAAAACATGAGGTTTGGAATTATCCTAAACAAGTCAATTGGGTCTCACCTATAGGTGTAAGCAACAATACCTCTGTTCATAGGGTTTCATTGGAAAGAAAAGAACACAATATCGATGCAACATTAGAGTTGGTATCCGCTTATCTTAATCATGGCAATAAAAATATTCTAATCATTGATGCCGCGGTTGAATCAAACCGCCGTATTTGGTCAAGTAGGCTCAAAGAGATCGGTATAATCAGCAATTTTGGTCCACCGAGCATGCATGAACAACCATCCATATCAGGGCTAACTCATTTATTACAAGTTGGAGAAGGACTTGAAGCATGGTCATTTGAGAAATTTCGCAGAATCATCGAGAACAATGGTCTACCTTTGATTTTTGAAAACTTATCTAATTTGGTTCATCCTAAAGAGCCAGAATGGAGGCCACAACCTCATTTAGACGTACTTGAAAACATATCGCGCAGTTTCCATGTACTCGGTGGGCCAGGGGCATTGATTCGATGGATTAAAACCCTTGAAAATGCAACTCCTATTTTGGGTGACGACATAGACGCTATGAATCGAAAATTAGAAGAAACATTGTGGTGGTTTGCAAATATTGTAAAGATTTGGTCTCCACTATATGAAGACGCAAAGGAGGCATCAAGTGCACCTATTACGGGTTGCTCTTCAGGGGCCAAATTGCCAACAATTGAAAGCGTTAAAGATGGAACTGAATGGCTAAACCTGATTTATAGTTCAGTAGATTGGAATGCCTTATCTCTATCAGATGCTACTTTTTCAAATTCGATATCCGCTCTTCAAAAATTGAATGAAGAGCACCATAGATTGTTTTCTTCTCTAAGTGAATTGGAATTCGAACTTCCCGGAAAAGGCCAAGATTTCATAAGACATCTGATGAGGATAATTGATAATACCAAATTAGCTAATACCAGAATTAAATCTAAGAATGTGCTTATATTAAGTCCAAATGAAGCATTTGGACTAGAATCGGATTTGGTAATATTAGCCGGCTTAGATGTCGACTCATGGTCGATGAAATCACCAAAGACTCCATGGTTGGACTCAGAATCGAGATTACAGTTGGGTATACTAAATTCAGATATAGAAATTCGTAGAGGTAGACACCAACTAAAACATCTAATCAATGCGGGCCAAGAGGTCATAATCCTCGACAGTAGTCAAGATGAATCTGTAGGGCCAAGTGCCCCATTGGTAGAATTTTTCGAAGAGATGAAACGCATTGGGTCATATCAAGAACTTAGTAAAATACCTTCTTTTATACCTGCAGAATCATACTTAGAAGGCTGGCTTGATAGACCGTGGCACCTTTGTTCTCACAAGGATGATGAGAATGAAGAACAGATTTGGTTGACCCCTAGGCCGTATTCGATGTCGATGACTAAAAACGGAGCAGTGGGCCACCGTTCTGGTTCGAGAGGCAGGGACTTTAGGCAAAGGGCTGGCTTAAAATTACTCAATGGCGGAAAGGCCGAGGTAGCTCCAACCTCAATCAATAATTTAGCCCATGCCCATGAATTTGCAGTTTTCAATGATCGCATGAAAAGACAACCAACTCACAAAAATATCGAGAAGCAAGAATACTTGGAATGGAGTGCAAGAAATTCACTAGTAAGCGTTGACAATCTCACTCTTAGGCCGACAAAATCCCAAGTAAAGGAGGGCTCAAAAAATAGCAAAATTTGGCCTCATCTCGGAATGAAAGGCTCGAGAAGTAATGGCCCAGCAATCGACCCTAGGCCACTACCAATGTTCCAATCAAAAAGCAAGACTTTCCAATCGGTCACTGGAGCCACTAACCAAACAATCGGCCGTAAAGTTTGGTCTGCTAGTAGAATACAAAGTTGGCAATCTTGCCCCCGTCAAGCCTGGTTGTTCAAACATCTTGGAGCATCGCAATTAGAACAGCCTACAGAAGATATCGATAGTAGGACTAGAGGTTTGTTGATACATGATATTGAAGCAGCAATCCTTGAAAAACATGGAATAGAAATCGCTGGGCCAGCCTGTAATAATCCAGTAGTTCTTTCAAAAGGTCCACTAAATAACATAGATAAGTTATGGAGCACAGCTCTACAGTATCTTGAAGAAAATGCATCCTGGCTTTCGCGTTCAAATGCTGTAGCATATCATAGATGTAGAGATATGCTTGGAGTAAATTCTGAAGCATGGTCTCAATACCTCAATGGAGAGATAGACATCAACCCAGCAGGAAGAATTGGAAGAATGTTAGAAGCGGATATTGAGTTAGATAATAGTGCACCAATTGCTTGTGAATGGGAACTCACCCAAAACGGCAAAAAAAGCCTCAGCATAGAGGTAATATCAGACGATGGCAGTACCTTTAGTTTTGATTTATTTGGACGAATCGACAGAGTCGATTGCGTCATACTCGATGAAGACATGAAACAAAAGGCAATTTTAGATGGAGTTCTATCTAAAGAAGAATCATCTCACCAAAGATGGGTTATTATTAGAGACCTGAAAAGTCTGGAAGGGCCTAAAGAAAAAGACAAAGGAGACCGCCATAGAAGAGGTATTTTTGATGAACTACAATTGGCTCTTTACGCCAAGGCATGGGAAATTTCCAACCCAGGAGACAGGGTCGTTGGGGTTGGTATAAGTGAGATTGGAGAGACTACAACTCATTACGTGGAATTGGACTACACCTTGTCCGAATACTTAGCAACTGCAAAACTAGGGACTCAAACTTACTATACATCAGTTCATTATCGCCCATTAAAGTTAACAGAGGGATTTGTTAAAAATGGTTTTAGAAACTGGCTGGATGAGAGATTAAGAACTGTTGCGAGAGTCATTATGCACGCAGATTCAGGTTTTGCACAACCTATGCCAGGTAAACAATGCTCTTATTGTTCGGTAAGAGTAATGTGTCCGTCTGCAGAATTAGGTGGTGATGAGAAATGATTTCATTCAATAATAGCCAAATTCTTGGATTGGATTTAGACAAACATATCGCTTTGGATGCAGGTGCAGGTACAGGTAAAACCGCAGTCATGGCAGAACGTTATGTTCAACATTTAATCTCTGCAGAGCAACGTGCTACAATTCTACTTCCAAATGGTCCAAGAGAGCCCTTGGAAGGCCATGGAGCGCTAAGAGCGCCGGCTAGAGAACGCACTGATTTGAAGAGTTGGCCAGGTTTATTGCCAAATGAAATAGTTGCTATTACTTTCACTAAGAAAGCCGCAGCAGAACTGAAATCAAGAATTAGAACCCGACTTGCCTTGACTCGTTCAACTTCCGTACCTAAGGGAGAAAAAGGAATTTTTGATCCAAGAATCCATCGTTCTGGCGATTTAGAAATGCTTCTTTCAGGTCTTGACGAAGCCCCTATTTCAACAATCGATGCATTCCTTTCCCAACTCCTTTCACCTCATCTAGACCTAGTTGCAATCAATCCAACAAGAGAGCAAATTTCAGAGGTTCGTTCACCTCTGTTGGTCAAGGAAACAATACGTTCTGCATGGAGGATAAGGACCTCTAATGATGCTAGAGAAGCGGGAGTTAGGGGTGACGTCAATGAATTTATTGCGGCAAGAAATAGATTGGCTATTTTGGTTGGAGGACAAGCCAGAGCAGAGGTCATACTGACAGGTATGCTAAACACTTCGCTATTCGTCGAGGAATCAAAACGCTCAATGAAGAAAAGAATCACCCAAAGAGGACTTGATTGGGATGGAGTCGAACCGATAGACTCCGAGATTATTTTGGATATGTTTCTAGAACCAGCAGAAGCAATAATCGACTCTTTTGCAAATAAATTACATGGAGATTTGAACAGTTGGGTGGATGAGGCTCTATCACACTCTCCAGCCTTTGTAGGTGCGTGCGAAGTAGAACAAGGGACACACAAAACCCGCTTTAACCAGCTTGTAGAATTAGCCCGGCACACTTATCCAAATGCCAAAGCAGAAAAATTACAATGGGTCTGGATGGTGTCTTTGGCTGCAGCATCATATTCTTCTCTCATCAAAGATGAGATGAAATTTTTCCCGAAAGGCGTCTTACCCCAAGTCAATCATTCCAATGAATGGATGCCAGGAATTTTCCCAAAAAGCAAGGTCAAAGGTATTCCTGTGGCTACAAAGAATGATGTAGCATCTAAACTACTAAAACATGGAACTTCAATGAATGAACTACTGTGCAGTCAAGATGGCCGATTAGTCAGATTATTGGGGCGTAGCTCGTTCTTATTCAGTCCGATGTTCAACCTGAATTTTATGGAAGACGATTGTCCTTTACGAGCACATCCCTTAGACGATGAGTTAACTGACATCGCTCCAAGTGGTAAATTGAGGATAACCGATAAACAGCAGACTAAAGTATTGGCAGATTTACTATTAGTTCACTATGGGTGCCAACAGATTCTTACTCTGAAAAAGGTCAATGAAGGAGTACATGATTTCGATGATGTACAACGTTTAGCAGCGGACTTACTGTTGGCTAGATGCCCTGATGCGGTTCGATTCGAATATCCACAAAAAGTAGTCGAAGTACTCGATAGCCTCGATGAAGAACCGTGGTTGGATTTACATATTTCATCAGCCATGACCTTAGCCCAAGACCATCCAAAATGTCTTGCTGATTTACAACAACGCTTCTCGGTTCTACAAACATTGAGGAGAAGATTTTGTGCTTTCATTATCGATGAATATCAAGATACCAATCCAGCACATTTTCGCTTATTATCCAGACTTTGGGGGCGAAGAGGAAAACATAGCGATGACCCTGAAAGGCCATTAGGCCCTTGGGACCCTACGGTTTGTATTGTAGGTGATATGAAACAGAGTATTTACCGTTTCAGACAAGCAGAAGTCACCGTAATGCGTAGAACCGTCGAGTCAATTAAATCAATAAATCAGATAGAGCAATCCGAATCAAGACTGGCTCACCTTCGAAAAGCGAATCATGGAAGAGACCCAAGACCAATTGGCGCTGGAGGAGAAATT
Organism: Euryarchaeota archaeon TMED132; assembly: GCA_002172355.2. Classification (GTDB taxonomy): domain Archaea; phylum Thermoplasmatota; class Poseidoniia; order Poseidoniales; family Poseidoniaceae; genus MGIIa-L1. The sequence goes on along the minus strand of NHGH02000038.1, from coordinate 41,726 downwards.
GGTTCTTTTTCCAATCAACATGTATCCACAGGCCCAAAAGTAGAATCTAAACCATGGGATCATGTTTGTGCTGAATTTGAAGACTCTCCTAAAGGGCAAAAGACCTATGTTCAAGTTTCGCCAGAAAGATTGAATAGAAGAATTCTAGGACATATCGACCTTACCTCTAATCACCGCACATTACATAATTTGATGCGTACCATGAACGGAATTTTTGATGATGTCTTTAATCGACGACACTATACTTTACCAGGTGATTGGCACGCCGAGGCACAAGAATTGAAACCGGCTCGTGATGATGATAAATTAGGGGTTTTAGAATGGTTAGTTCCACTTCAAACAGCGACACATACCCCGTCACTGGACCTATCTTCAATCAGTCCAGTTTTTGCAAACCCAAATGCGAAGAGCATCCATCTAGAGCATGAATTAATCGCGTTAAGACTCCACAGTCTTCTAACCAATAGAAATACAAAATTATGGGATAGCGAATCTTCTTCATTTGCTGAAATTGAAGGTGAATCCTCTAATATTCTGCCTAAAGATATTACAATTTTAGTTCATTCGAGGAAACATATTCCAGACTTATTGCAGAGACTCGAATTGAAAGGAATCCCAGTAATTTCAGATAGACAGGGCGAGTTACTCCGNCGTCCTGTGGTTAGAGCTTTGATGTCAGTACTCCATTTGGTTGCTTATCCTGGCTCNAAATTTGCAGCAGTTTCCTTTGCTCGCTCACCAATTTTAGGCTTCAGTGATCAGCGGATACATGAAATATTTTCGAGCCGAAAAATCGCTGAAAATTGGTGGACAGTTCTTCATGATAATGCACCTAATAAGCGCGCAAAAACCCTTGTAAAACATATCGCCGATTTAGTGGCCAAAGGTGCAGTACACCAAGTCTTAGATACAATACTAGACCATTCAGACCTATTGATTGCATACCCAGATGACACATCGAGGCAAAATGCAGAATTATGGTGCGGATTAGTTTACAATATTGGTAGTGAATATGGCCATGAGCCAACAGAGATTTATTCACATCTCAAATCCTTGCAAGGGCTGGCTAACAAAGGNCCACAAGCGATTACNATTCCTTCGGGCGGCGCTGTAAGAATAATGACTATACATGGTGCTAAAGGATTACAAGCCAAAGTAGTAGTCGTAGCCGGAATGTTCCATGCAGGTAAATCCGACTCTTCATTAGCGGCTAGAAATAATGTTTTAGTTACGCCAGAAATAGTATCTGGAAGAATTAATCCTTGGTCATCACGCGATAGACCTTACGATGGTCTTTGGGAATTTGCNAAGAATATGGATGGAGCGCAANGACAAGCTGAGAGGAGAAGAGAATTCTATGTCGCTTTGACCAGAGTAAAAGATAGATTGATTGTAGTCGGCTCTCCAAATACTACCTCTAGTTTGGAAGAGTCAACCAATAATCTATTTTTCAAGAGCAAACCATCGATGAAAACTATGGGTGCAATGTGGATGGACGGACTTAGGCATCTATCTTACAAGAACAAAGTCAAAGATTCACCATGGCTTCTTCCTAAGGACGATTTNAATAAGCCATTAGAGGCTTATAGCGAGACAAATGTAAGTATCAACCCATACTCATTATTCATGAACTCAATGTTTGGTGGAGAAAATATCNATTCGATCAGGATTTATCATTCTCCAGAATGCTTTGATACTATCAGCGAAGAAACACCTCTTACTCGTTGGAAGAATTTAGAGTCAAGAGCGACCACACTAATTGAGAAATCCAAACCTATCGACACAAAAGACGATTCAAATTTGGTAGTCCAGCATAGTGTTAGGATGAGCGCACATGGTTTAGATTCAACTTTCCAATGCCCACGCCGTCATTGGCTTAGCGAAATAAAAGGATGGAATGCAGAGCCATTTTATCTAAGAAATTCTAATAATATAACCAAAAAAGGCAGTGATAATTTTGCTAGCCCTACCTTGTTTGGTACACTAATGCACCGTCTTTTAGAAGTTGGTCTGAAAAATCCAGCTTANGTAAATACACCGCCTATTCTACCGCTGCCAGAGAGTTGGAAAAATAAAAATGACAACCGCTTAGGTGATGAGAAAACCGTCGAAGAAGTACTATTGGAAGAAGGTTTTACAACATCAGGAACTAGCCAAGAAAAGAAAAAGACATCAGCACTAAAACAGCGACTAGCACACCTATCAAAATTAGTTGATAATGGACTAATTGGGCGCTTCGCACAAGGCGAAGAACACCATAATCGAATCCCTGAAGGCCTGAGGACTGAATTGCCGTTCTTCTATCAAAATACAGTAAAAATGAGTGATGTTTATCGCATGGGGTTCACTATTGATGGACTTAGCAAACTTGCAAATGTGGAGCATGTAGAGATATCATTTGATGGTAGAGCAGACTTGGTATTGGCATTTAGAGATCAAGAAGGNCAGGGCTATCTACAAATTTCAGATTTGAAAACCACAGATTGTAGAGGCAACTTCAATCCAAATGACCCNAANTCCGGTTCACCTCTACAAATTGTACAAGGAGATTTATTGGACCTTTATCCACAGACCGAGGCCGAGAAAGAGATTCTTCATGAACACAGACTTCAACTAACCCTTTATTCGATGGCCTTAGAGGCAATAGAATCAGATAAACCAGTTGATGAAAGGCGTAAAATTCTGCCTCCATCGATACTTATTGGAGCATCTGGTCGTAGCGTAGAGTTGACCGAGAAACAGTATGAAGATGCTAAGAATGATTTGCAAAACCATCTAAATTGGATTGCAGAATTAGCGGCGGAACCAGAATCNGTANTAGANCCGGAACGGCTGGAAGGNGAAGAAAACNCCACNTGNNTGAAATGTCCATTTTATCGNGGNGANATCAAGTTGTGTGGNCCNAAACAAGNCTCTGAAGACTAGTCNANNTTTTGNCCAGCNATAACCAAAGTTACNGCAGACTTTTCACCGGCTTGCCAACTAGAAATATTNGTAAATCCAGCATCATGCCANGCATCTTTCCACTCTTGTGTGCTTAATGTCGTCATNTGTACTCCNACATGTTCTGGCCAGGTNAGGCTNTCTTCATGTTCNAGATAATGGTCNATTCCAACNACTAACCAACCATCTTTAGCAACCCAGTTATCGAAAAATAANTTTAGCATTGATTTAGGGTCTTCAAGATAGTATAGAAATTCCATAGAGTGTATGATNTCATAACGCTTTGAAGGCATATANTCNGGCAATTGACNNACTGAATAATNTCCNTCACNGTCTATTTCTTTAGCNTTNGNAATCATTGCNTCAGCACCATCNATTCCTTCNGCANAAGAGCATAGNGGATGGTCTTTCAATAAACGNACAACCCATCCATTNCCNCANCCTACATCGATAGCAGANAANNTTTNTTGNNTNTTNTCNNCATTTTGAAAGATAAAATTAAGCATTTCTCCAACTGCACTNGAATGGCCTTTTTCCATGCCCTTGTCTTTACCNGCTAANGCCCAATCATGNAACACATCNGTTGCTTTTCTAANCGCCATGGTTTTGTGCGNGAGCCGATATTCAATAAAGCGTGTGATTGTACAAGTATCGAAAGGAACAAGGGTTATCTCAATGTGCGACAAATATGTCCAGTCANTCNTNNCCTCTAAGTGAAGTATTGTATCCNGAAATAGANCCACATACAACCGGNAATTTNCAGGTTTCGCCCCTCCANACNATCGCTTGGGAACGGTGNGGAAATCCTNANGGNCAATCCGTNATAGTNATCCATGGNGGACCAGGNGGAGGNAGNCAACCCTCGTATCGCCAATATTTCAANCCTGAAAAATTNGATATTATTCAATTTGACCAAAGAGGNTGTGGNAAATCAANACCATATGCCGAATTAGAAGANAATAATACNCATAGTTCGGTNNGNGATATCGAAGCANTNAGAGANNATTTNNNCATAGANACATGGCATGTATTTGGCGGNTCATGGGGCTCAACATTAGCNNTAATTTATGCTCAAAANCACCCNCANAGAGCAGAAAGTTTGATTCTAAGAGGNATTTTCATGTGTAGNAAAAGNGAACTNCANTGGTTCTACCAAGAAGGTGCCAGCCATATTTTCCCAGACGCTTTTGACCCTTACAGGGACCACATTCCTAAACAAGAGCAAGGTAATCTAATCGAAGCATACTATCATCGCTTGACAAGTGAAGATGTAGAGATCAGAAGGGCTGCTGCTAAACAGTGGACGCGCTGGGAAATGGCCACAAGCCGTTTAATTCCAGACGCAGAATACTTAGAAAAAGCAGAAGATTTAGACTTCGCTGTTGCCTTTGCTAGAATTGAATGTCATTATTTCATCAATGCTATTTTTGTAGAGGAGGCACATATTTTGAATAATGTCGATAAAATTCAACATATCCCAACATACATTGTTCAAGGCAGATACGATATTGTCTGCCCTACAAGAAGCGCTTGGGAACTACACAAAGCCTTGCCAAATAGCAAACTAAGCATCATACCTGATTCTGGCCATTCCATGGGGGAATTTGGAATTGCTAAGGAATTGGTTAATTTTACTGATACTGTATAATTTACTTCAGTTTACCAATTTCCTGACCTAATTAAGCGTCGGCTTGATATGCTCAATGCGAGTGGACTAATGTGGAGGCAAGCCTCCGGGTGAGGAAATGACCGAAGAAGGAACCATTACACCTGAAATAAGGATTCAAGCACTAGAAGAAGCATTGGCGACAGAAACAGAACGTGTGCAGAAGTTATTCGCTGCATATGAAGGCCAAGAAAAAGACTTGATGGATTCACGTGCTGAAATCGAAGTTCTCGAGAAAGAAATTATTGAGAGAGAAATCGAAAAAGAAACCCAAGAAGCTCTATTATCTGAAAAAGAAGTTAGAATTAGAGAACTTGAACTTAGAGCAGTCAAGGCTTCCAAGAAAGTCGAGCATCTTGAACCTGAACTCGAAAAGATGGAAGAAAAATACTCACGAGAAAAAGACAGACTGGGTAAAATATTCAACATTGCAACTGAATTAGATGACGATTTGAAATTAGCCGTCTCGGAAATGAAGGCAAGAGATGACTGGTATGTCGCTCACATGTCACTGTTTGAAGACCTTAACAAGGCGATTAAGGAACGTTATGAAATGATCGAAAAGGCAGTAGAAGCAGAAAGAAAATCACAACATATGGCCCGAGCATTTGACGAGCGTATGGAAGAAATGGTAAGTGCTAGAGCCGCTGAAATGACTATTGAAGAGGCCGAAGCAACTGCTACACCAGTTGAGAAAGTCAAGGCTGATGAAGATAAAGACTACAACGAAGAAGAAGTCGATGAAGCAATCGAGGCTGCTGCTGAAGAAGTGGTTGCCGAAGAAGCCGTTGCTGAAGAACCAGTCGAAGCAGAAAAAACCCCTGAAGAGCCAAAAGCAGATGCTCCAGCGCCCACTTGGGGAGACGATTCTGACCCATGGGCAGACAACTAGGTGATTGAATGAGTGGATTGGCCCGAGGCGGTCATGCCCCTGTTTTGATCACTTTTATGATGGGTACAAGTGCCATTATCATCGGAGTTACCATCGATTCATTGAATGGTTTAGTTCATTTATTTGGAATCTTATGTTGGATGATTTCAGCATTTTTTGCCAACTTCTGGAGAGACCCAGACCGACCGATTCCTTCCGATGAAGGAATACTTGTTTCTCCAGCCGATGGGCACGTAATGTTTGCAAAAAGAGAGCGAGCAACAGGACGCCGGCCATCTTCCAAGGAAATGGACGATTCAAATATCGAGGACGACCCACAAACAGGAACTTGGTATCCCGAACCACTAGAAGAGCCCCTAAAATTTTCTACAGAACAACGCTTTGAGGCGGTAAAAGAGGGCGAAGAATCCGATTTGGATGTATGGCGAATTGCAATTTTCATGTCCCCTCTTGATGTTCACGTCAACCGCTCACCATTTGAATCGGTGATAGAGCGAATGGAGCACAGAGTCGGTAAAGGTCGTAAGAGAGGTCCATTTCTTCCTGCCATGAAAAAAGAAAGCGAGAATAACGAGAGAGTTAGGACGGTATTTTTGGCAGAAGACGATACAAGAATCGAAGTTTGTCAAATTTCAGGAGCTTTAGCTCGTACAATTGTTCCATGGCTTTCAATTGATTCAAAGGTGCGAAGAGGTCAACGATATGGAATGATTAGACTTGGTTCTCGAGTTGATGTTAGAGTGCCAGCGAGCCAATTCAAACCAGCAGTCATTTCTGCAGAAGATAAAAATTCTCAATTCCCGAAAGGACAATTTGTTCAAGCAGGTTCATCAATAATTTTTACCCCGGTTAAGCAATGAATCTAATCGGTGGTTTGAAACACAATACCCAGTACGCGAGTTTAGGAGGAATTCTATGGCAGCACCCAAATCTTTGACTTTAGTCGGCGAAGGAGGCAAAGGTGCTCGTATTCACGACCTAGTCAAAGCGCCTGCCAATACTCCATGGGCCAAGGCCAAACAACAGTCTTGGGATGGTAATGAACCAGCAACGGTCTATTACACTCCTGAAACATTAGCCGATGGAACGCCATGTACTGCAATCACCGTAATTTTGCGCACCAAGGGTTGCCATTGGTGGTGGTCCAGCGGTTGTACTTTCTGTGGCTATTTTAATGACACAAGAGATGATGTCACAAGCGAGAATCTCCATGCCCAATGGAACAAAGCCAAAGCGGATTTTGATGATTTTAAGAAGCACAAAATGGTCAAAGTATACACTTCAGGGTCTTTGTTGGAAGACAGAGAAATCCCAGTTGATTTTCAAGAGACAGTTCTAAGAGACTGTCATGAGATGGGTAAAGAATTGATTGTTGAAAGTAGATGTGAACAATTGACTGAAGAGAAACTTGCTTGGGCGACTTCTATCAACGACAAATTTTCAGTAGCTATTGGCTTAGAAGCCTATGATGATGAAGTATTACGTTTTCATGTCAACAAAGGATTCACCACTAAGTCTTGGGATAGAGCGGTCGCGAACTTACAAAAATTCAACTTGAGAATTAAGACATATCTAATGTTCAAACCACCATTCATGAGTGAGAACGATGCACTTGAACATGGAGTCAAATGGATCTCAGCAGTAGCAGAAAAGAGTGATGAAATATCAGTCAACCCAATGAATATTCAAAGAGGCACAGTTATCGATAGGCTTCACAGAAATAACGAGTATAGACCACCATGGCTTTGGTCTCTGGTAGAGATGATTCGCCGCGCCCACCCATTAATCCACCCAAACGGTGGAGTCAATGGCGACGCCGACCAAATTTCCAGATTGATAATCCATCCAACCGCAGGTGGCAAGATTAGGGGCGCACATAATTGCGGGTCTTGTGATAGTCAAGTTGTAACTGCAATTGAGAACTATGCCGTCTCTGGAGATTTGGCAGAGTTTGATGGGCTGGAATGCGAATGCCAAGCGATTTGGCGTGAAGAATTAGCATTAGAATCTGATTTACCAGTTCCTTTGGGGATTTCAAAGCCTAGGCGTGGTAATTTGCTCAACAGATTACGCTCTTTTTAGGCCATCTTTGAACTCAGATTTTAGTGAATCTTTATGACTACTCTTCCAGTGGACGGATTGACCCCTACGGGGTCATAGGTGAAGACATGTCAAACAATGCGATTTTACCAGACACAACAGTAGGAACTGGACAACCAACATTTGGAAGAGTCGTATTGACTCTCATGTTCGTAGGAATTATTGGCTTATTTGCCTTATTTGCTAATGTATTCGGTTGGGATTCAATGCCAATAATTGGTGACATAGTGCCTTTTATCGGCAATCTTGGCGGTAGTGGAATTTGGTATTACTTGATTGGCTTTTTAGTTGGAATTGGAACAATTTTAGCCACCTTCATCGGAGAGGTAGTAGTCGAATAGGAGGTGTGATGTATGGAGACAGTTTTTATTTCAGCGACAGTAGTTGTAATCGCCCTACTAGCAGCATCATACTTCACCACAAATGGTGTAGGAACAATGGGCGAACCTTTGCGCCAATTCTCTTTATTCTTGATGAATAAAGCACCGGTTGGTTTAGTAGATTTATTCAGCGATAGACCGGGTAGCGGAAGTCGTACATGGATGAAGTTTGGTTCAGGATGGTTCTTATTAGCCTCAATTTCAGGATTTTTAGCAATATGGCACAAGTATGACCCTACTGCTCTGGACTCTCTAGCAAGTATTGGGTGGTCTTATGATGACGGCTCAGCATTACAAGACTTCACATTGACTACCTTGAAAGTCGCTTTTCTCTATCTAATGGTAGGAGGAGCATTTGTCGCAGTATCTCGTTGTTCAAATAATCGATTAGCAAGCGAGGCTAGTGCTTCAATGGTTGCAGTGATATACACCGCGGTTCTTTCTCTAAACCTAATATTGATTCCAATCATCTTCTCTTTCGTCGACATTACTGATGAAGTGGCTAGACTTGATTTTGTTTCAATGATTATCGATTACGGAGTTACAACAATGCTTTTCACCGCGGTTCTAATCAATGCATTAGCAACTTACTCGATGCGTAAAGATGGCACAACTTCTGTTTCGGCTTGGTTCTTTATCATGGCTCTTGTAGCAAAGTTAGTCGCTTCAACAATTTACCTTCTTGGAGAGTTCCTCGACTCAACCCAAACAGTTTGGATGGCAGAACAAGTCCTCAATGGATGGGTCCCATTAGCACTAATATTTGCAGTTGCATACCATATTATTCCATACACAACCCAAACACCAATTTGGTCTAACTCGCTATTGAATGCAGGCATGGTACTGCTATTTGTCACCGTTCCACCATTCTTTGTAGGTTCTGTTGGGGCAAGTGACCTTTTGACTAATATCGGGGCATTATTGCTGACTTTTTCACTAATACCAATCCTTGCTACATGCTACAATCTTTTAGCAACAGCAGCAACCAATTCTTCTGCAATTCTAAAGAATCCTGGAGCATTATCCGCCACTTTGGCAATGTTTGTTCTACCACTCTTTGCAGTTGGTGGTTACTTTACCAGCATGGACACATTTACCGGTACTGCAAAGATGGGAGACATGGCAGTTATGCTTGACAATAATTTCATGTTCACAATTGGTGGTTTGATGATGGCATCAACCGTTTTCGCATCCTACCCGCTTGCATCTGGTAACAACTTAGCAGATTCTTCCAAGGCTAACTTAGCTGTATGGTTTATCCTCTTTGGTGGAATTGCTTCAACAATCACAATGCTAATTGGTGGATTTACAGAAATCGCAGTAAATGAATCTGCAGTTGAAGATGTAGTTGCATCCTCTGGCGGATTTTATCTTACCGCATCAGCATTATTCTACCTCGTACCCATCGCTTCAATCATGACAATTCTTGTTTTGATTAGAACAGGAAACTCCTCCAGCAAGTTGGTGGAAGTCGGGCAAGAAGTCACAGATATCGATACTTACACACTTGGAGGCGGAGTTACAACAATTCAACAACTGCTTGGAAGAGGAGTAGGAGTTACAACGAAGATCATTGTTGGAGAATCAGAAGAAAACGATGGCGGAACTACCATTATCGGAGTAAATGCTGAATTACACAATGACGAAGTAACCGAATTCCCTGAAGAAGAATCAGAAGATTCCGATGAAGAAGACGGACAAGAGACAAAAGGGCCAGCCAAAGAATTGGTAATGCTTCTTGATTACCTCCAATCCAGTGAACAAACAGTTTTCGAATTCTTCCGNTCAATNGACTTAGATTCNTCNGGAGAAATTGANNGNTTTGAATTCCAACAAGCNCTCAAGAACAGNNATGTTGGCGACTTCCCGCCATGGGAAATCGACGGCCTTGTTGCNGCAATAGACCTTAACGGCGATGGNAAAATAAATCTCCCAGAANTAGATATTTCTCTTGCNAGAATNGGNGCNNAANTATTGCCTGCNGAAGAAGCCGAAGAGGCAGAAGAAGAAGTAGAAACGTCTTCAACACCTTCAGAANCAGAATTAAACAAGATGAAGAAAGCTGAACTGGTAGAGTTAGCAGAATCTCTTGGAGNCTCAACTTCTGGAACCAAGAAAGATTTGGTAGNAGCAATCTTAGGCGCTTGAGGGGAATNAACTCATGCGAATTGGCTTGGTTGGGAAGCCAAATGTGGGGAAATCGACATTCTTCAGTGCTGCNACATTGGCTAAAGTAGACATAGCAAACTATCCTTTCTGCACCATTGAGCCTAACGTGGGTGTTGCCTTTATTGCTGCAAGAAAACCTTGTCCTTGCAAAGAATTACGTGAAAAATTAGAATCCGATGGAAGACTTGAACCCGTTTCTCCTGATGATGAGAGAAAAGGCAGTATTTGTCAGCCACGCACAGGCTCTTGTATTGGTTTTAGGCGATTGGTACCATGCTTCCTAGTCGATGTTGCAGGATTGGTTCCAGGAGCAAGCGAAGGTCGCGGAAGAGGTAATGCTTTTCTTGCAGACCTTGCGAATTGTGATGCTTTAATTCAGGTAGTCGATGCCTCTGCTTCAACAGATATCGAAGGAAATCCACAAGACACAGCAAAAACNCCAGAGGCTGCTAAATCAAGTATGGAGCAAGAGATATCATTTCTAAGTGATGAATTAGATGCATGGATTTGCGGGATATTAAACGANGGCTGGATTAGAGGAGTTAGAAGAGTTCAAGCCGAAGGTGAGAAAGGAATGATTTCTTTTTTACATGATAGATTTACTGGATTAGGCTCATCTTTACAATCAATAAATTTAGCATTCGAATCATTCAAAAAAATCAANCAAGAAACTACACCACCTTGGGACTGGTCGCCAAGTACTCTCAAGAGCCTTGCAATAGAGATAAGAAAATCACTGTTTCCAATTCATATCGCAGCAAACAAAGCAGATATTGCCCCCAAAGGCGTCGATTTTACTTTCCAAACAAATGGTCGAGTAATACCTTGTATGGCGGATATGGAACTCGCTCTTAGAAGAGCAGAATCGGCAGGACTGATTCATTACATCTCTGGCCAGCAAACCTTTGAAGTATCTAATTCTGAAAACTTATCAGAGGCTCAAACTAGTGCTTTACAACATATGCAAGAGCGTCTAACCCAAAATAACAATACTGGTGTTTCAACAATTATTGATACCGTTTTATTTGAAGAATTAGACCATATTGTTGTTTATCCAGTTCAAGATGAGAATCAATGGACAGATAGTGAAGGCAAAGTTCTACCAGATGCCTTTGTAGTTCCAAATAATATTCAAGCCAAGAATTTGGCATACAAAGTCCATTCGGATTTAGGTGATGGTTTCATCAGAGGAACTGATGGACGAAGTCGAAGAACAGTCGGTTCAGAACACGAGTTAGCCGATGGCGACGTACTGAAGATTCACGCTAAGANTTAATGTCCCTNTGGCCTGTCNTAGGCGGGAGTTAATCTTGCCATATCGCCAGCAAACTGTGCACTACGTATCAAGAACCATACCGGTGCAAATAGAGTTAGAGCAACCAAGATCAANAGAAAATAAATTCCCCAAGGTTGCACAGAACTCAAGAACATAATCCATAGCGTCCAAAGAACTGGAATGTAAAGAAACATGCTATATCTTCTGGCGACAATAGATAGTCTTGCATTACGCAATTTATCATCAAATAGATTTGCAGCTTCTTCTTCTGTAATGAATTTCTTCTCTACACCGCACCTTGCACAAACTTGAGCGCGAGGNCCATTTCCATGAATGAAATTTTCTCTGGTATATGTCCCAGAACAGAACCTGCATGTTGGCATGTGCTTCCCTCGAGTCAATGCAATTGGTCTTAATTATTCAAGCATCCGATTAAATCCAAGGAAATTTTCTAATAATTTCTTACCATTGGGAGAGCCGATTGATTCAGGATGAAATTGAACCGAGAAAATTGGTAAAGAATTATGCTGTAATGCCATTATTTCTCCATTTTCATCTCTTGCNGAAATCGATAATGGGGAACNATCCTCATCTATGTTGACTGTCAATGAATTATATCTGGTAAAAGGTTGGGGAGAATTCAACCCTTCAAAGATTCCTTTTCCATCATGATGACATAGGATTGGAGTTCCATGCACAGCTCCATTTGGAGATTTAACAACCGCTCCATTTGCCATCTCTGCTATCGATTGATGTCCAAGACATATTCCCAAAACCGAGCAGTCGATTTGTTGTGCTAAAGCATGAGTTGATATCGCCTTTGACAGTAAAGAATCACTTGGGGTTCCNGGGCCAGGTCCAATTATGATATGGCTTGGATTTAGAATTTCTAATATGTCGCATAGAGCAGTTGGGTCTGAAAGTTCATCAGCCTGATTTCCCCGACCCGTGAGAATAGTTACATTATGGCCTATTCCGGCGATGGAATGGGCAATGTTTAGTGTGAAAGAATCCAGATTATCAATCAATAAAACNCCGCATTCATCAGTACTATTTTTCCATTGTTCAAATGAATTGACCTTACCATCGCTGGCATCGGTATCGCATTGTTCGATTTCCAAAGGATATATCGATAATTCACCCTTCGTGGGGGATTCGCTGTTTTGTTTATTCCAGCCACANGCAGAGCGTAATGCATCAGCCTTCCAGTATGTTTCTTGAACTTCTAATTCTGCATTAGAACGTATTGTAATCCCGCCACCTGAGCCTATTTGTCCGAACCAATTTCCTTCTTTTCTTTCTGCCTGAATTGTTCGAATCAAGATNTTCCAAGAACTATCTCCGGAATGAACATCAACCCATCCGGCTGAACCAGTCCAAAAAGAACGNGGTTGTTGTTCAATTTCATCNATTACAGCACAGACCATGGTTCGAGGACAACCGGTTATACTTCCCCCNGGGAAGATCGAATTCAATGCAGTAAGTCCATTTTCAGTAGATAATAAATTNCCTTTGAGATGAGATACAAGGTGTTGAACATTAGCATATGCTTCAACATCAAAACGTTCAATTTGAACACTACCAACATCACAGACTGCTGAGAGGTCATTACGCATTAAGTCGACAAGCATCCTATGTTCTGAACGTTCTTTGACATCTCCAACCATCTGCGCTCGTAATTCATTCGCTTCAATAGCATCAATTCCAATTTCATAAGTTCCTTTAATTGGCGACGTACGAATCTCTCCGNNATGACACTTCAGNAAACTTTCTGGTGAACTAGAAACTATGGCTAAACCCAAGTCCTCAGCATAAATTAGGNTGGAGAATGGTGCAGGATTGGATTTTAGTAAGCGNTTGAAAATCACACTTGGTTCTTCGACCAGTCTTCCAGACCAAAATCGACCAAAATTAACTTGGTATACTTGGCCTTCAGANATTCCNTGTTTTATTCTCTCTATGATTTCACTATGCTCTAAATCTGTATGAGTGCTCAGTTCTAAAAATTCATTGGCCGGTTGCNCTGCAATAAGAGGCGTTTCCAAATCTCNATNGATTGTATTTTGGACAAGTGATTTCCAATTTTCATCATGAGAAAAAACTTCAATTTCATCACTATTTTTTGAATGAACGATATATTTGTCGACCAACCATAGTATGGCAAGAATTTCTCCTTCTTTCGGCGGATATTGTAGAGATATAGGCTGAGTCCATTGAACCATATCATAAGCAAAACTACCAGCCCAGAATGCTTTGTTAGGGGTAAATTCTGAAGGTTTATTTTCAAATTCTTCTTTTGGAGTCCATCGTTTTAATTGCTCCAATAAATCTGAGATATTTTTTGCAGAAATGGAATTAGAATGATACCATGAACCATGTTGCCACTCTTCAAACCTTGCAGTAAACGGCTCTTTTCCACTTGTTAATTTTATATCTCCATTAATGGGACTATGACTTTCTTTAGGAGCAATTAGGTTTGCTGAAGGTTGCCTAATAATTACTCTTAATTTACTTGGTCCACAAATCATTGAAGCATTAGATAAATGTGAACTGGGGCCCCCTGAAGCAAATACTACTTCATCGGGTGAACCGAATTTAAATGCTGAATTTCCAAGTAACCCATCAGTCCGCAAGCAATGTTGCAAAGCAATAATTTGGTCACTCATAGATACTCGCTCATGTCAACCCATGTGCTTGGGTTTCAATAATGTTGAGAGTGAATCAATACCAGTTTTTACCCAGTGCTGCGATACATACTTGCTGAAGACTATCGCTGTCATCACCGATATCAACATCATCTAAGACAGTCAATCTGGCAGCGCCCATACCAGTACCAAGTAGTACAAACTCCTTGGCTCTAGCGACTAATCGTTCGTTTAAACGACCTGAACTAATAATAAATCCAGCATCTTTAATCGCTTGCTTACAAACATCATATGTCACCGAAGAAACCCCGCCTAATTTATCATCACTAATCCAAACAACACCATCTTGGTCAAGCACTAATGGCATTACACGGTCGCCGTCTATAATACAAAAGTCATGAACAAGTAAACCTGCATCAGCACCCTTAGAGAATACTTCAGTAGTAATATCTCGGTATGGTTGCCAATCTCCATGCTTAGTTCCAGTCACCTTACGTGTCCATCTTGGTGCTGGAACAGTAATTCCTTCAGCCTCCATGTGTATTTCTTGATAAAAAGGTTTGACGCTGTAGGTAACGCCATTTGTATCGACTTGGATTTTAACCAACCCGTCTAAATCTGAAGGAAGTTCAAGTTCAGGGATTTTTATCCCTAATACTGCGGCGTGTTTAGCAAGCCTTGCAAGATGTAATTCAAGGTGGAATAACTCTCCATTCCTTGCTCTGACGGTAGTGAAAACTGCACTCTTAGGTCCAAGCATCAAAGTAAGTCATCCAAGAACGAAGTATCAATCTTTGGTTTGACCGGTGTACTAGCCTGTCCACCATTGAGGTCTTTTAACAGATTCTGGTTTTGAGGCTGAAGAACCGGTTGTTGTACTTCTGGTTGATACATTTGGCGGTCATATGGGTTGCTTTCCATTCGTTGAGCAGCTCCGTAAATATCAGCAGTTTGTGCTTGAGATACAGAAGGCGGTGGAGTTTGAGGTACTTGGGAGATTATTGGGTCAACATCGTCCCATGAGCCTAAATCATCTTGAATACCCCATGTTGCTTCTTGAAGTTCCCATGATTTATTTCTCGAGCGTTGGTTGCCTCTTGTTCTTACGATTGCTACCAATAGTATTACAGCCAATAGAACCAATCCAGCAGCGAGTAAGTTCGGCGGTGTTAAGAGGGAAGCAAAATCATTAGAATCATCTTCAATATCCTCTTTAATTACGCCTGATTGAGAGACAGGGTCTATCTTTACAGATTCTACCATGTTTCTATTTGTTACCTCGTCAAATGGAGATATTGCTACATACCATGATGTTTCATTATCCAAGTCTTCAAAATTATCACTTGTAATCAAGAAAGAGTTTGAGGCTTGAACTTCGCCGATCAATGTAGCATCATCAGTGGATGAGAAATCTTCGGTAGAGATGTATATTTGATAGCCTCTAACATTACCATCATCGGTATGCTGCCATGAAACGAGAATATCCTTTCCATCTTCCCATTCAAGAGTCACATCATCAACCGGATTTAGGTAATCTCCACTTGCATCAAATCCATCATCTATCGATTGGTTTGAAACAACGTTTAGGTTATCTTCCCATGCATTTCCTGCAGAGTCTCTAACTACAATTGCCACCCAAATCTCTTGTCCAGTCACAACAGGTTGGTCTCCAGCGACCAAGTCAATTTCCAATGGGAGGCTCGGTTCTCTAGAAAGAGTTGCAATTGGAGTAGTTGGCCCATCGCCACCAGCCATTACACTTTGGAACGCCCATGTTGCAGCATAAACTTCGTATGTCGCAACATCGCTTACATCACTCAACTCGAAGTCGAGTAATAATGCGGTTCCATCATCCATTGGCCTATCGGTAAGTTCGAGGTTTGACAAACGCTCTGGAGGTGTAGTATCTTGGATATTATTGATTGGCACAGTAGTCGCCTGAATCAGATTATTTAGATGCACATTTCCTTTGATATCATGAACGGTTACGGTAGTGAATAGTTCAATATCAGGCTTGATTAACTGAGGAGTGGTTTGGGTTAAGTCCATCAGATTTCCATTTCCTCCATAAAGTGCGGTTGAGATAGTTAATTGAATTGGATTCTTATCTTCATCAATCCACTGTTTGTCTATCTTTAAGCAACCACATCGAGATTCATCATCTCCAAATGCTGCCCATGCGCCAGACAAGTCTGTTACAGGTTGGTCAGCGACCCACACGATGTAATAAGCGAAGTCATCAGCATCAGATATTGTCCAAATTACATCGATTGCAGTTCCATCATCATCAGGATGGTCAAATGCTGTTATCGTACCGATTCTATCAGGAATATTACCATTTCCAACAGTATTTCTAAACGGTGTGACTTCAACAATATCTGCGTCGATTAGATCCACATTGAGCCAATCATCATATGCCACAACTGCAACCAAATATGATTGACCATCTAGAAGTGAAACTCCATCATATCCATCTATGATTGTTGTATTAGTAGAGCAATCATCAATGATTTGCGCTTGAGAGAATCCAGCCTCATCCAAAGCCAGTCCTACAACAGTGATACTTGGTGTATTTTCTCTAATCCAAACAGCGTAGAATGTACAATCATCAGCGGTACTAACATCCCAAGTGACCGTTACTCTACCACCATCATCATTTGGAGTATCTATCGCCACAACATTTTCCAGTTTTGGAGGGGCAGTTAGGTCATTTAATCCACCAGTTGGAACAACAGGGCCAATAATAGTGGCATTTAGCAAGTCTTCCTGTCCTGCTTCATCTACACAAGTTAGTCCTATCCAGTATGGACGACCAGGATTCAAATTTAGAATTGTAGAGTTTCCTTCACTTGGAGGCAATGACTCTTCGGGAGAGAGTCCTAGGACATCATTAATTTCAATGGTTGAGGTATAGATGTTGGTATATGCCAAATCTAATGCAGTACACCGCTTCCATTCAAGGTCTAAGTCGCCATCATTGCCACCTTCATGCGGACCTGCCTGAGCCCATAGTGGCGGTTCAGGAATCTCATCACTAGGTGATGCTGGACCGATAGGCATCGAAGGAGTTCCAAGGCGGCCATCATTGTATTCTACAACAATCAATGCGTAATAATCAACGCCATTTTCTAATGGCTGACCATTTGCTGTGTCCACTTCACTCTGAAGTCTGCTGTGCAAAGATATCGCTTTGTCAACTTGTCTTGTACTCAAATCAAAGTCGTTTACAATAGGAGTTGAGAGGAATGGTCCTTCATTAAGATAGATCAAGTATCTTGAGAAGTCATCATCGTGAACCAAACTCCAAGAAGCTGTTAGTGTCTCTCCACCATCATCTGGGCGGTCGAATAAATCTATCATATCAACCGGAGTTTCTAATTTGATGTAATCATATGTCAGTCTGACATGTAGGGAGCCATTGGTCAAGGAGCGTAGATTTAGTTGAACGTACTTGGTTCCGTTAATTTGCACAGCATTATTTATTGCTAACTGTAAATTTTGTTGAATACTTTGGTCCTGAGATAAATTCAGAGTAACGTTATACTTGAGGCTGTTTGATTTTGCCCATGTAGCAGAACCACTTACAGGTGAAGTAAATGCGAGAGGGACTCCTTGGAATAGAAGGCCATTAACTCCAGGTGAACCAACATCATCTCCCAATTTGATGGTGTTTGAAAGGTTAGCAAGTTCGATAGTCATCCCTGGGTGAGTCATGTCAGTTATATCTTGAGTTACAAGATTGAATCCCATGTTAAGAGGGTCTGCTCTACGTAATTCAAAGCGTTCAACCTCAGTCCATTGAGGGCTATTTACCCAGCCATATAGGCCAGATGTTTCGGTTGTAACCCAAACGTTGTCAGACGTAATTGCCGCATCNNTNANAACNTGATTAGGTATNACNAGAGTTTTAATNGGAGANTGTGAGATTGTTCTTGCTTCAATTACAGTGATTATATCATTTCCAATCACCAGTAGTTCATCGCCGTTACTAACCATTCTTTCAACTGGCCAACTTGGAANTTGCCAAGANGCAGCACCATCTTCGAATTGTGAATTTAGACCGTTCCAATGAGTCATTGGCCCGACATCNGTTGCAATGTGTAGACCCCACCAGTCGCTGGCGACAGCAGTCACAGTATTGGATGGCAACTGGTCNAAACGATGAGTTTGACTAACAAGGCCAGTNGTTGCATCTACGCTTGAAACACCTGGTCTTTCATTGCCAGCGCCGTCATGACTAACATGAATCATTTCTGATGTCGAAACAGTTCCATTTGGAGAAACTACTGTGCCTATAGTTGAAGTAAGCCCCCAAGTTGAAGTTCCAAGCAATCCATTTTGTGCAGTTATTGTCGATACAGAATTAGAGATTGTATCCATTTTTACTAGGCCTGAAGGTGTAGCGATCCATAAGTCATTATTTACAAGTTCTAAGTCTTCAATTATGTTTGTTGGCAAACCATCGGTTGTGGTTAGAGGATTTAGCCAGTCGCTTGTCAAGAAAGACCAACGNCCAATACCNCCATCNGTTGCAATATACATGACATCAGAATCAGATGCGAATCCATTGATGTAATTCGAAGGNAGGCCAGCAAGTAATTTTCCATTGCCAAAAGTCCCTGTTACAGTATCAAATATCTGNACACCCGCTGATGAACCAAAGTTGCCTTGAAGTCCAACTATCAAGTCTGTTCCAACCAGTTTAAGTCCGTCCATATTATTGTGTAGTGCTCCACTAATTGGAATAAGGTTTCCAGTTAAGGTATCAAGNTTCATCAATCCACTTGGAGATGTTGAGATGTACAGGTCAGTTCCAACNAATTGTGTATCTTTGGCGACTGAATTTGCNGGTAAAGTCCAGCCAAATTGCCATTCAATCTCGCCAGATGATGACTTTTCGCCTTGTAATATACCAGCACCTGTAGATTGGCCAAATCCAATATTCTCTCCTATTGTAGTCACCCAAACATGAGTATTATTACCAGTCATTGTTGTTACTTGACCGCTGACCAGNCCAGGTAGGTTGTACATTGTAGTTTGACCATTAGGCCCTAATGTGTCAACATGACTGTATCCAGATGAGCCACCTGCTTGACCGATTAACCATTCAGTTCCTAGCCATTGGAAGGAAGTTATAGAAGACCCTTGNCCATTGAAATTAACTTGACTTGTACTGGCGCCTGATGTNGTGATTACAGAGTAACCTCCACCAATTACGTTAGAACCTTNTTGNCCAAGACCATGNCCGACTACAAGTTTACCAGCAGCATAACCAATTGAATCCCACCAAATTCTGTCACTTGGTAAGTTGTGAGTTTGAGTNGTAATATCTGGTAGCCATTGNCCAGATGTGAAACTGTATTTCTTAATCGGCTCTTCATCGGAGTAGAACGTCACGTACATTGTATCAGTAGAAGTGTCACAAGCCACGCCTGAAACTCTTCCTTCNCCGAGAGTNGCACGAGTAAATGTTCCAGTAATGGTTGAACTTGCCAAATCCAATTGCTCAATTCCGCCATTCGCATCATAAATTCCAACGTTGACCAGTCCACCACATTCAGTCATGGTGATAGGGTATCCACCCAAAATTCCACCTTGTCCTTGAGAGGTAAAGACATTCCATGATGACCCATTCCAATGAGAAATCGCACCACCTTGGAAACCTTGCCAACTGGAACCATCGCCGCCTCCAACAACTAGGTCAATACCATTTGTCCATAATTCATAGATTTCTTCTCCTGCATTATTTGGAAGACCATTNCCCTCTTCCCAAGTAGAGAGCCAACTGTTAGTTACAGGGTCATATCTTGCAATTCCCTCTTCGGTTGCAAATAATACCTCATTGTTAAATTCGATAATTTCTCTTATTGGGAATTCAAGACCATCATCACTATCCCAAGAACCGATCAAAGAGTTATTTTGAGCATACAAATCCAATTTATTTTCGCCCCACGAAATCCACATTTCTCCACTAGATGTTTGGTAAGCAGTCACTCTATCGACTTGACCAGATGGTAGTACATCTGCGCCCCAATCATCATTTAGAATATCCCATTGTGCAATTCCTCCTCTTCCGTCATAGTAGTCAGGGAATCCTCCGTTTGATGCTACGCTAACCATTAGAGTNTCACCGACAATACCCATGCCCCAAGCATCTCCGGTGTTATCATCCAATTGTATTCCACCGTCTATGTTAGACAATCCAGTAAAGTTGGCTACATCNATTCGGTAAACACTGTTACTGCTACTTCCTTGATGATAGTACATTATATTATTATGAATTGTCATTTGGAAAGGCTCTCCATTTCCAAGATAGATTGCATCATTCTTCTCGATATCATAAATCTCAGTTTGATTGATGACATCGATTAGTTGGAAACCATCGTCTCCTCCAATCCATAGATGATTTGGCCTAATATCAGCTACAAGTCCAGTAACATCGCCATTTCCAGGGTCTAAGATTTGAGTTCCCGATGGGCTTCCACCGTANTCAGTCCATGTAGGCAACCAAGAGTTTGATGGAATGTCATAGCGAGCGATTCCAATTCCATTGAGTCCAACATATGCAACATCTCCAATAACTTCGACTGGAGCATTATCGGTATCTTCTCCNGCTTCCCAAGTATCCTCTACTTCGAATGGGCTGACGGTTAAAATTCCAACACCTTGAGTAGTTCCTCCGTAGATTTTAGAACCATCAGTTCCAACAGAGTATGTTGCCCAATTCGGCATTCCGTCATACACATTCATACAATCGTCAATATCTACAGTAGAGGTTGGATACTTACAGACCCCTATGTTTGTTCCAACAATTATCTCAGAGCCAAGTAATGCAAAGTCAAAGAATTGACTTGGTTGGCGAGTCCAACTTGAACGGTCTCCTTGGAATTGTGTAGCAGTATTTCCATCCCATTTCACAGCTCCATTCCCAGTTCCGATGTAAATACTAGAACCATCGGAAATCAATGCATAAATATTGTCGCTAGGAAGGAAATCAAGTCCATTGCTTCCTCCACCAGGGTTATTTCCTCCTCCCAATGATTCAGTAAATGGGAGTAAAATTTCTCCGGTTGAAAGGTCCTTTCTTACTACTCCGTAGCCTGGAAGTCCAAGATGTAGAATATCGCCTTGTACAGCAATAGGGACACTATCTGCATTGTTGACTCCGGTTGAACCCCATGGACTTAGGAATGTTTCGTTAGTGATATCGAAGCGAGCCAGACCACTATCATCGGTTGCGATGTATGCTANCTCATCATATACTGCCATTCCATTTAATCCAAAACTATCGATTTCATAGGAATTGATCGTAGATGCGCCACTGGGGTCAATTACAGAAACNGCCCCAGAAGACAGGGTAACTAAATTACTCGAAGCCATAGAAATGGACTGTATGCTATTTTCATCAAGACCATTACTTGTATCCCATGTTTGTAGGATTGTACCATTGCTATGCATTTTGTGTGCTCCAGAGTTTTCTGCAGCGATATAAATGTAGGAGCCATCAGTAGATAATTGGTTCACATTATCTCCGATAAATGTAGGTTCTAACCACCTTGACTGGGCAGTATCATATCTGTTCATGAAGCCTCCTGCTGCGATGTAAACAACGTCGTTAAGTTCCACTACTGCTTCCATATCAGCAGAAGTTGGTCCACTGGCAAGCAGCATACTTCCGGTTTGAAGTGGGGTATTTCCAGGAGTTAACTCGGCCAGTAAACCGAAACCATCGCTAATCAGAATCATGTCACTAGCAGGAGAACGAGGCCCAATATTTGGCCATGAAATCAAATCATCTCCTGCATCACCAGTTAATCCGAAGTCGGAAATAGAATATGTTTGCTGGAAAATTCCGTTAGCAGTGTTGTATGTGTGAAGAGAATCTCCACTCAAGATGTAAAGCATATTGTTTACAACTAAAATATCACCAACATTGTCACTTGTCAGCCAATTTGCTGAACTCCATGTCGATAACCAGAAACCAGCATTCCAATCATAGCGTGCCAATCCATTATCTTCAGAAGCCATCAATAGTTGGTTTCCAGATACTAAGAATTTTGATACAGAATCACTGTGTAAATTATTTGCAGTAGTCCATGNAGANAGNGCACTATTTGTATTCATGTCCCATCTNACNACACCTTCATTGTCAAAAGANAAGTACANTATATTGCCGACTTCAATAATATCTAGTGCGTCGCCAGAGGTTGTCTTAGCATATGCATCTGACCATGCAAGNCCATCATAGACTGCAATTCTATCCTCATTTGAAGCGTATACATTNCCATCACTGGCAATGTAAAATTCTTGGAATTGAACCTGCTCTACCACTGTTCCCGCAGACGAGGAAATAGAGTCTGGCAAAGGAGTCAATTCCGAAGAATCAATCAAAGAAATTGAATGGAAAAAATCGCCATCAGTCAAAATATGAAGGGCTAGATTAACCGAGTCTATTTCGATATCAATGATATCTGCACCATCACCAAACTCTACGATGTCGATTATTTTTGGATCGTTATTGTAATCGATGATTAGTAGCGAGTCAGATACAGCAAGGTACAGTCTTCCATCGACAAAATGAACAGCATAATCAGTAATTTCAATATTGACAGGTTCGAAAGATACCGCAGGGTCAACAGGTGCTAAAGCCTCAACAATCAACTCAGTAATCTCTGCTCCTGAAGGTAGAGTCCAAACTGCTCCAGCCTCGCTATTTGGGGAAAGTCTTCCTGAGTGAGGGTTCATTCCATCAAATGAATCACTTGAACCCAACATACCTAATCCTGACCAATCGAAAAGATTGATTCCAATATCTGCAGCAGTAATTATTGGCTCTTCGATCATTAAATTATCACTGCCATTTACTCTTACTTCCATAGTCAGGTTAGAAATTTCAGCACCCGGGGCGAAATTCAAGCCCCAATTTGCACTTGCTTGCATCCCAATGGTAGGATTGGCTCCAACCGCATCCAATTGAACCCAGCCAGTATCGTTGCTACCCTGCTTTGGCCATATTACGTCGTTAGCGGTTTCATGGGCCGAAACTGGAGAGATAATCAGCATTGGAGACATTGAAGAAATCAACATTAAAAACACTAGAAAAATAGATTTCTTGGAATTCGAAACCGGTAATTTAGCACTAACCGCGGATTTCATCGTTATTGTGGCGTTTCTTACACTATTTGAACGCGGCCCTAATTCGTGTGCTATTGTATCACTCAAATATGCAAGCCAATTCATCACCCCGAGCCTTTAACCAAGGTCATATAATCAGTTGTTTCCTAATGAGATACACCAAACACTCAAACATGATACGCGCTGCCACAAGAGTGGTGCCACCATGGTAGAGGAAAAGCGTGAACGACTTTTGAAAAAAGAATCACTGGATTATCACGAATCTTTACCTCATGGTAAGATAAAAGTTGTACCAACAAAACCGCATGCAACCGCTCATGAACTTAGTCTTGCATATTCTCCAGGAGTCGCTTATCCCTGTTTGGAAATAGCTGAAAACCCTGAGACTGCTTATTTGTACACATCTAAAGCCAACTTAGTGGCAGTTATATCNAATGGTACTGCTGTTTTAGGTTTAGGNAACATCGGACCTTTGGCCAGTAAGCCGGTAATGGAAGGAAAAGGTCTGTTATTGAAGACATTTGCAGATATTGACGTTTTTGATATTGAAGTTGATACCGAAGACCCAGAAGAGTTCATCAGTACAGTGGTCAATATTTCCAAGACCTTCGGTGGAATAAATCTTGAAGACATNAAAGCTCCAGAATGTTTCGAAATAGAAAGAAGAATTTCCGAAGAAACAGACATCCCAGTGATGCACGATGACCAGCATGGTACTGCTATCATATCAGGTGCAGCACTACTAAACGCTGTAGAATTACAAGAAAAGAACTTGAAAGATATCAAAGTTGTAGTGGTAGGGGCAGGTGCTTCTGCTATCGCTTGTGCTAATCACTATGTGGCTTTGGGAGTTACTTTGACNAATATTTCAATGGTTGATAGCAAAGGAATAGTCACAAAGAAAAGACTCGATGCAGGAGAGTTAAATGAATTCAAAGAAGTGTTTGCGCATGACCAAGAAGACGGCGACTTATCGTTTGCATTGAACGGGGCTGATGTATTACTTGGTCTTTCAAAAGGTGGTTTAGTAACCAAGGAAATGGTGGCAAGTATGGCTGACAAACCAATTATTTTCGCTTTAGCCAACCCAACTCCTGAAATAATGCCAGAAGAAGTACTCGAGGTTCGCCAAGATGCAATAATCGCAACTGGGCGCTCAGATTATCCCAATCAAGTCAACAATGTTCTTGGTTTTCCCTATATCTTTAGAGGAGCATTAGACGTCAGGGCCACCGACATAACTCAGAATATGAAAATGGCAGCCACTCTTTCACTTGCTCAATTAGCAAAAGAACCGGTTCCCGATTATATTTCAGCCGCTTACGACGGCGTTATGATGCAATTTGGCCCAGAATATATCATTCCAAAACCATTCGATAGAAGGGTCTTGATTTGGGAGGCATCAGCAGTAGCCAAAGCGGCTGTTGATGAAGGGGTTGCAAGGATAGACCCTGCCAATTTTTCAGTAGAAAAATACCGAGAAACATTGGAAGGCAGACTAGGTCAGTCTTACTCAATCATGCGCCATATTATCAATCAAGTTCGAAGAAGAGGTAAGAGAATAGTTTTCCCTGAAGGAGATAATGAGAAGGTACTGAAAGCTGCTGCACAATTAGTTGAGCAGAAGATATGCGTGCCGATACTTCTTGGTTCTAAAGAAAGAATTGATGAGATGGTTGAGGAACTTGGCTTACATTTCGATTACCAAGTATTCGACCCAAGATATGATGAGCGACGTAAATTGACTTATGCACCTGCATTATTCAACCGCCGTCAGAGAAAAGGAATGACGATAGAAGATGCTGAAAGACTACTCAAAAGCCGTCCATATTTTGCCAGTCAAATGGTTGCTTCAGGCGACGCGGATGGATTTGTTGGTGGAATAAGTCGAAATTATGCCGATGTTCTTAGGCCTACAATCGAGGTGATAGGTTCTGATGCATCTGCTCATTGTGTAATTGGATGTTACATGGTCAATGTCAAGGGGCGAACAAT
This sequence comes from Euryarchaeota archaeon TMED132, assembly GCA_002172355.2. GTDB lineage: Archaea > Thermoplasmatota > Poseidoniia > Poseidoniales > Poseidoniaceae > MGIIa-L1. The sequence continues at coordinate 16,525 of NHGH02000038.1, read as the reverse complement.
ATTTTTAGCAGACGCCACTGTTAACGTGTACCCTGATAGTCCAACCCTTGCTGAGATTGCAGTTCAAACCTCTAAGATCGCTCGTAGGTTTGGTATCGATCCAAAAGTAGCAATGCTTTCATTTTCTAATTTTGGAAGTACCAGGGCACAAAGGTCAGAACGAATTGAAGATGCAGTATCTATTGCAAGAGAGATAGACCCGACATTGAAAATCGACGGTCCAATGCAAGCAGACACGGCACTGAATCCATCGGTTCAATCCGAATATCCCTTCATGAACTTTGAAGGTCCAGCAAATGTCCTGGTATTACCTAATTTAGCAGCCGCAAATATCGCTTACAAATTATTGGAAGAATTGGGTGGTGCTGAAATGACAGGACCAATTCTAGAGGGTATGGATAAACCAGTTCAATTAGTAGCTCAACAAGATGGCGTTCGACATATTGTGAATATGGCCGCTATATGTGCAGCAGATGCTATCCGCCAAGACTCATATTGGGAAACATTGGCTACTGATGGGAATTTGTGACTTTCTCACCTTGTTCATAGAGTATAGTTGGCCTTTTTGGTCGCCAAAATGCCCCAGAGACAAAACCAGCGCACAAACCTCCAAACAGTAGATTAGCCCATCCATCGATAGCGTATGAGCCCATTCCTCTAAGAATTGGAATAGCAAACGACGGAATTATACCCAATACCAATGTCCAAAAAAGTTCAACTTTGATATTTGAAATAACATCAGCATTATTTGGGACACGTACAATGTCGCCTTTTCGAATTGGTGAAATTACAAATCTAACTGTAATTCCAGTATTTTCTCTATCCATTGGAATACTTGACAGGGCAGTGATATCTTTCTTTGACGGGTGAGTCTCAATTGCAGCCTTATGGTATTGCATTGGACCAAAACCCTCGAATTTTCTTGGTCTTCCATCCATCATGGCACCTCTATGATTGGAAGAGGTTCCATCGGACAAAAGTTCACGAGATTTCTTGGTTGTAATGATTTTATTATTTTCTAGAGATAGATACCATTCCCCTTGACTGGGGCACCTAATTTCCCAATCCTTTTCACCATCTAATTGTTCAAGACCGTCGCTTAGTTTCTCAGAGAGGTGGGAGAGGATTAAATCTAACTTCTCAGCACTCCATGAATTAGATTTTTCTTCCAGGCCGATCTCTTTTGAAATTTTCATTATTTGCTCATCATCAAGTGGACTTTCCATAATGAAAAAGTCTGGACATTTAACTTGGTGACGGGGTCTTTGGCTGGCATAAATCCAGCCACCTTTATTTTCGCCTATCAATACAGAACCCGCTTCCACTTTATGAAATTCTAAGTCTGCTAAGGTGAGCGAAGTCACTCGAATCACTCCTGACTTTTAGCCATCATCCGATTGTACCAGGCCATGCCAGATAGATGGTCTTCAAGTAAAGAAAATTGAGGGAAAGGCGATACTGACCTCATGTATCCAAATACTGAGAAATCAACTAGATTAGGGCCATCTCCACCAAAGAAATCTTTCCCTTGGTGTTCATCAGTGAATTCAGTAAGCAGGTCATGCCAAAGTTTCTTTGGAGTGCGCCCATCTTTCTTTACACGTTTCTTAGCGATAATTCCCCACATGATGGGAAATCCGGCCCATGCATAAAGTCGCTTGGAAATGAAGCCGAATTTTTCTATTTTTGAAATTCTAGTAGTTGTTCTAAATGCAGAAATTAACGACCCGTAAAGTATTGGTACAGTTGCTTTGGAAACTTTTGTATCTGCCCATTCCATCCATTTATCATTGCGTTCTGTTGAAGAGATTGCAGATAATTTTCCTCCATTGTAGTTCGTATCAATTAATTTTAGAAGTGGCGTAGAGTCTACATGGTGCTCGCCATTTTCGTCGGTGAAAACAGGAACTTTACCCCAATCGCCAGCAAATGAAACCGCTTTCTTGATTTTCAATCCGTTTACTGGTACTAATTCGACATCCATTTTTAGATATTCAATGAGTCCGCGAACCTTCCAGCAAAACGGACATGAATACAATAGGTGTAATGTGGGCTTTTGTCCCATAGAAATGCCAAAATCGGGTCACACTTCAAACCTTGTCTTCCTTATCAGATACAGGTTTCCAACCCATCTTCCAAAAATCTAGGTCATCCAACCAATTAATCCACTCTTTATCTGAACACGTTAGAAGGCGAAAAGCACGACTTTCTAAACCATCTTTATTGGCCGAAGATAGGGTTCCAGAATTATAGCAATCATTCCATTCGATTTGCATTTGTCTAATTTGTCGTCTTGCTTCTTCGGGATTATCAAAATTCATTTCACAAAGATTTCGTAAATCGGAAAGCCACATCCGACCATCTTTGAGCAACGGGTCGTTGAAGGTTTTTTTCTCGGACTTTTTCCAAAACTGCCACCAACTCATAAAACTCCCTAACTATCATACTTCTTGAACTTGGCTAACCAAATCCTTACAGGGAATTGAAAACCTAAACCCTGTAGCAATATCATGGGGCGAATTATTGTACATTTGCATGGCAAGCCAAAACAGGCTTCATATTCTGCCTTAATCGAGATGTATGCAGATAGGCTCAAAGGACGTAACATCAAAATTAAAACCCATTCCGACAAGGTTTCTTCAACGGATTATCAAAATAAATTAATGGATAATAAATTGGTTTTCTATCTCGATGAGACCGGCCAAGAATATTCTTCGATTGAACTTTCCAAGATGGTTTCTAATTGGGGACTTAATTCAGAAGATGTTCATCTAGCAATTGGCCCAGTTGATGGTTGGTCAGACAAACGCCATCTAACCAGTAAAAATTCCATTAGACTCTCCAAAATGACGTTCCCACATGAATTGGCTGGAGTGCTGATTCTTGAGCAATTATATCGTGCATCTGAGATAATTAAGGGCACAATGTATCATAGAGAGTGAGCAAATACTCAAAAATGTCGGTTAACTCGCCTAATTAGGGAGCGAGATGTTTTTCGAAGAATCATCGACCCGCTGGATACTAATTCTGTTCGAGTTTGCCATCGGCTTGATCTTGTACTTTGGCTCTAAGAGCCAACCATTCCCGACGCCCTCTAGAAGGCTGGGAATGTTACTTTTGATGTTGGCTTGTTTATTCCTTCTTGGACAAACAGCCCCAAGACCCGCATCGGTCAATGGACATTTGACATTCCTGTCGGCGATTGGGGCATTTGGATTGTTATTTGGAGTCCATCATATGCTAAGAACTAGGCGTGAAGTTTTGGTTGCTCCAATGTCGGGATTCCTTTTCTGCGTAGGTGTTGGTGGACTAATGATTCAAACTTGGTCTACGCTAAATACAATGGAACAATGGTCAGGATTCCTTGCTCTAGTAGTATTATCTGGCGGCCAAGTATGGTTGGTTTTTCGGGGNCTATTGATAGGAAGATTACCTCTTGCATGGAGTCAGGCTGGAATTGTAGCTCTAAATCGTGGCCAGGTTTCTGGCCCCCATGGAGCCTTGTCATGTTTTGAGAAAGCATGGGATGTTGATGAGGAACACCTCAATCCAATGGCCTATGTAGCCCTGCATAGAATAAATCAATTTCTTGGAAATGACAAAGAAGTTGAAAAATGGCATGAAGCACTTATTGATTCAGGCGGGGAAGAAGCAGTGGCCAAGGAATGGATTGAAGCAATAGAAACTAGTTTATCNTCGATAAATGCAAACTAAATCCCTAATAATTACGATTAGGTGCGGTTTAAGGCTTTTGATTTACATAATCCGGCATTTCAGAGCATTTTTTTACACAATGAAACAAAGCAATTAATAAGATAAAAAACCAATTAATATNATGGGCAGGGATGAAAGTGGCAGTAAAAGCAAGAATGTGACAAATTTTGGATGGTTTGTATTCATAGTTTGGTTTTGTTCAAATTTACTATCTCAACTAGCGTATATTATTGCATATGGGTTGCCATATGATGGTATTTCGATGTTACAATCACTTGGGCCGGTTTACTACGTTGCAATATTTATTGAAGTAATGATGTGGCTTTTCCTTGGTGGTTTCATAGGCAAGAAATTATTGAATAAAATCAACCCTGTTCCAATGACTCCAGCATGACCGGAGATTTCTTGATAATATCCAAAACAGAGTTTTTTTGTTCCAACAAGCGATGAGTTCAAGGCCTGTCTTGTTGAAAGAGGAATGTGGCAGATGAAAGTAACATACCAATTTTTTCTGGACGACCTATGGACGTCAGTATGCTAGAAAATAGTGAAGAAATGACGCAGATATTGCCTCATAACGCACATCTTGTAACGATTGAAGAGGCTAGAGAAAGTTTACCAGAAGCAAAACAATTACTGATTGAACTACAGGTCATGAATGATTATGCACATGATTTGACCGAGGAGATTGAAATCTTACTGGAAGATTTGGAGCCAGAAGATGAACATGTAGTTGAGGTGGCAGATACACTTGCAAATACAATTAGAAATTGGCAAATCATTTCTTCGAATCTATCATTGACAGGAGCGAGAGTTGCTTCACTAGATCAAGGAAGACTCGAATGGTACGGGGTTGTCGATGGCGAAATTGCCCTCTATTCTTGGTGCTTTGGTGAAGAAGATATAGAGTGGTATCATCATACAGATGCGACATATCTTACCCGCAAACCACTCATAGAAGCATAACCTAGCATCAATTACTCGGAGTGACTAATGTGGTTCGAATAACTCGTGTTTATACTGGAACTGGCGATGATGGAACATCAGCATTTGTCGATGGTTCAAGACATCAAAAATCCCATTTAAGGTTCGAAGTAGTCGGTACATGTGATGAATTAAATGCCACATTAGGACTAATAATAATGGAATGCAATAGACTACAAAGCCATGAAGATGGTGGGCAAAGTAGTAGTGCTAAGAGAGTTAAGATTGTGGTGAACTCAGCCTTATCTAGAATNCAAAATGAGTTATTTGATTTAGGTGCAGAACTAGCATGTTTGCCTAGTGAGTTGCCAGAATATATGGAATTGATTAGNGAGGCTCAATCAGACCTATTGCTCAACGAAATGGATGCATGGCAGGAGCATTTAGAGCCATTACGAAATTTCATTTTACCTTCAGGGCAAGGCCCTGAGGCGATGATTCATTTTTCTAGAACAGTAACTAGAAGACTTGAGCGTTCTATTGTCAGATTGATGAAAAACGAAGGAGAAGATTCTGTACGTAAGTTGGCATTGGTGTACGTAAACAGACTCTCAGATTGGCTCTTCGTGTTAGGACGATGGGTCAGTTTTAGTTTGGGTAATGATGAAACTATTTGGAAACCATTAGCGACAAGAGAACAATCAGAAGGGGTAGTTGACTTGATTAAGAAATTCAATTCTAATGATGATGAATTTTCTATGATCGATTAATCTAGACCTGCATCTTGCATAAAATTTTGAGCCGTACTGATTACTCCTTTTGTTTTATCATGAGTCACTAATTCGATGGCTTGAGGCCAATCTAACCACATATAATCGCGGTGTTCCTTCGACAGAGANATAGACATTTTTTCTGTTGTTGCCAAGTACCAAAACACTTGCTTATTACGAACTTTGCCCTTATGTTTGAAATCATATTCTGTACGATATTCGAAACCGTCAACAAATTCAAAATCTATTATACCAGTTTCTTCTTTTAATTCTCTTTTAGCGGTCTCAAAGTTATCCGAGTCCGTAGATTCGACATGCCCTTTTGGTAAATCCCAGTGGCCTTGTGGATATTGTAAAAGTAGTACAGTTCCTAGATTGACTAGAACTACTCCACAAGAGGTCTCCATGTATAACTCCAACCCGTCTTTAGTCAAGTGTGTTTTCCCTATTATGTTGAGAAACTACTTGGCCTAAATCCATTAGGATAGGACATGATGGACGGAACCGACATCCCTTCATTTGACCGAATTATTGCAGATTCAGACCTCGATGGTCTTTGTGCAGCCGCAGTTCTAAAGTCGTTCAATCCAGATGCAGAAGTTATTTTTTCCCATGCCGCCTTGGTTCGCTCTGGAAAAATTGATGATTTGATAACAAAATCTACAGCGATGGTAGATTTACCCTTTCATCCAAATTGTGGTTGGTATTTAGACCATCACCAGACCAATCGGCCAACAAGTGAGGAAGAAGAGGATTTTATCGCGTCTGGGGGAATATGTAATTGGGAAGCGTCACCTTCCGCAGCAAGAGTCGCCTACGACCTTCTTTCAAAGTCAATCGACCTATCGCATCTTGAAGAAATAATGCCAATAGTGGACGCATTAGACTCTGGTAAAATCTCTCTTGAAGAATTTCTTGCAGATAGCCCTGTGTTGCAACTATCCCGAACACTATCACTGAGAGAAGAAGAATATATGCAGAATGTATTNNAACTTTTTGCATCTAAAAAGTCGATTTCAGAAATTCTTTCTAATGAAGATGTATCAAAACATATTAGCAGAGTGGCAAACCAGAGAAAAGAAATTGAAGATTATATTTCAAATAATACTGAAATAATTGATAGATTAGCCGTCTGTAGATTAGATAATTCAGGCTTCCATTCCAATGGCTATCTCGTCACTGCTTGGGCNGGAGATAGAGCAGATGCATGCTGTATAATACATGGTTATCAAGACGGNTCTCTAGAAGACCCCAGAAGGCCTCCTTTNTCTGCCAGTTTTTATGCGAATTCCTTTTTAGAAAATGGTCAAGATAGGTATGATTTGTCTAGAATGGCCACCGCTCTAGACCCTTCTGGAGGAGGGCATGTTAATGCATGCGGATGTAGAATTCAACAACCAGGATTAAAATCGAATCTTGAACACTGGTTAGATATGTGGGCTAATCGAGAATCAATTTTAGCATTAGCCAAGGACTGAAAACAAGTATAAGAATCCTAAAAAAGCATGAATTATTGCTATTACAATAATAAAATCAGCGGCTCTACCATGTTTTAATTTNATGTGAGTAAACTTTTCACCTGCAATTCTTGCTGATTTNGTTTGTTTNCCTAACTTAGCTAAAACTACTAGAAGAATAAAACCAAGAGGCCCCATAAACCCATGAAGATTTGTTGGCCAAATTTCAGAGAAAANATCTCCATTAGTACGCCATCCTGCTATCGCTCTTCCAATAAAAGCGACCAATATTACAATAAAAGTAGCCCAAACCAATTTATTACCNATTTTTTCATGTTGTGCCAAAGCTTCTTTTCGTTCTTCACCACTTAGTAAAGTACTCTTTTTGCGCCAAGAATACTGCCACCAAATCCAGAAAATCAAGCCACAGGCTAGAACAGGATGAGCGAGTAATGCCAGATTTCTCACTAGGTCCAAATTACCACTATTTACTGCCAGATGGTAATCATAAATTATAGTGGCAGTTAGAAAATTACTTTTTGAGCATAAATTTTCAGTCGTTTTGCCGGTGGGTTGAAGTCCGAGAGTCTACGCGTTCAAATTACCGGAGTGATATCACTGCAACTAGAGCATATGGCAAAATGTTTGGAAGTCGCTTTCAAAGCAAATATTCCAAAACCTAATCGCCGTAGAGTTGTTGCTAAAACTGCAGATTGGACAATGCTCGAGAAACCGTGGCGAAGTTTGGTCTATATCGCAATGGAAGGGATTGAACCTCCTGGCGACGATGACGATAAACCTTCAATGTCACGTCAACATAGAGGAAGTAGAAGAAGAACACGTGGAGGNGGAGCACAAACCCCTCTAGACTGGCTTCCTTCGCTCGAAGAAATAGTAATGGATACGGATAGTTCAGAAGTTTTCCGTTTGGCCGTAATNCTGGTCAATAAACAATTGAAAAAGGATGACTGGAAGGATGAATATGAACCCGAAGAGCAGAAACTCCGCGACTATTGCTTAGAAAATGGCATTAGTGCAACTTGGAAAAAGTTAGCCGGGCACACTCCATTACTGGGACAATTCTTAAGCTACCCAGTTTCTAAGAAGAAGCAGAAAAAGNCGAACAAGAANGCAGATATTTCCAAAGCAAGAATTGACATTAACGATTCAGAAAAAGTACTCGAATTATTGGATAAATTTAGTCCGCTTTGTGAAGATGCGGAGACGCAGGTNGCTTTACAGAAAGTCATCTCTCAAATAAAATCCAAGAGAACAGTATCTCCTTCAAATCAACTTTTAGAACTCAAGGGAAATGCATCTATAATATCGGTCTTGATTACTTTAACATCTCAAGAAGATAGTTCTAAGCCAATAAAGGAATTGAGCAAAATCGATTCTGATTTAGCATCTGAATTCGCCGATTTATCAAGTCTAATGAACGGTGAAGTCAAAGATTGGAGTGGAACGATTAGTGTTGATTCCAAAGACGGATTATCGCTCTTAAGAAGATATTTGGCATGGCAATTAACTCCACTTGATGAAGCAACTAAATTATCTTCAAAGGAATTATCAGAAGGAATTGAGTTATTGAAAGATAATTCTGAAAACAATTCAATAATTGAACAATTGACTTGGATATACCTCTCTGCACTAAATGATGAAGGAGAGACTGAAGAAGCAAAACAACTTCTTTTACAACAATCACTTGATCAAAATGCAAACTTAACCGAGTTGATGCCAGTTATCAGTAGTATCAACTCTCCTGAAATTTATCAGTGGTTAGAACAACAAATTCCTAATTTGGATGAAGCCAGCCTTATTGAAATAATTAAGGTTCAAGACATGTCTAAATCCATTCTAAAACTTGCACTGAATCGTTTACAAGATCAAGACAGCGAGGCTTGGGAAGACGTTGTTGAGAATGCAGTAGATATTTATTCACAGACCCTTGAACTGGAACGCTTGGCACAATTATTTTCTACAAACCCAGTACTTGTTTTAGCACACCCATATGAAGCATTATTGGTTTATCATCTGATTGCAGCAAATGGCGACTCTACTTTATTGTCTACTGCAAAGACTGCAAGGTCCGAAGCACTATCGGCAATTCATGCAACACAGCCACCTGAATATTTGTCTTCAACCAGCCATTCATTACTTTTGATGATGGAAGGTAGTAGCGTTGACGAAGGTAGTTTCACGATATTAGACAAACGTGGATATCAAGCCCTTAAGAGCGCAAGGCATTCCTTGAAAGAGGGGGGCAGTGGGACGATTTCATTGACAAATCTAGACCATCTTATAACAAGTGTCGAGCAGTGCGATTTAGATGAATTAGAATCAAGATTATTCTCAGTTTTAATTTCTACTTTAAGGCTTAATCATGTAAGACTTACCTTGCAACACGGAGTTAGAAGCAAAGAAAATGTCGATATTTTAAGCAAACTAGTCGAAGGAGAAAACATTCCTTCAAGAATAATAAATTCACTTAGCCAACTTATTTTCGAACATGATATCGGTTTGAACTCTCTTGTTTCTTGGTATCAAGATAACGACCCTCTGTCGCCTTGGCATACTGTTTCAAGAGCAGCAGTCTCGGCCGAAAATAGTGATGAGATAAATGCAGCAAGAGATTATAGAAGGGCTGCTGAACACAATGAGTTTGACTTTGAACATTCTTTGATTCTTTACCGTAAAGCATTGATTCATTTGGCTCACGCTGGCCAGTGGAGTGAAGCAGTAAATCTTCTCGAACAGCAACCAGCTTTGAAGAGTGCNATCACTCAAAGATTCCAACTCTATCTCAATGTCTCTTATACTGCAAATAAACAAAGTACAGATAAGGCTACTCAGATGCTAAAGAATTTCGTTAGAAGAACAAGGATAGTTCAAGAGGAAAATGAAGAAGGAGAAGTGATAGAGAAAGAGCGAGTTTATTTTGCTGAAGATGAACTCGACCTCTTGCGTAGTTATCCATTTGAGCATAGAAGAACTCTGCCACATGAACCTTTTTCTGGCAGAGTTACCGCGGCGATAAATACTGTTCATAAGAGTAGAAGAAGAAATCGCAAATCATTTGATATGCAATTCATGACTATTATGCAACAAAGTTCACCTCTGCCTATCGAAGTCTATGATTTAGCCAAGGAAGCATCAGAGAGCAATCCTGTAGAAGGATTAATGTTCTTCGAAAGGGCACAAAACTCGGGTAAGTTTTCACTTCGAGACTCAAAGACATTAGCAGATGCGGAAACTAGTTTATTTGCAAAATATAAATTCCAAATTACCAATTCTTCAAGAAGATATCTAAAGCACCTTTCACTACCTCCATTGGTCATAGTGGACACTAATATTCTAGTCGATGCATTGGTTGAAAAGATATCATCACAACTTGAATTGGCTAGCGAAACAAGTCTTGACTTATCGGAGCAAAACTCATTCCATAAAGTACTAATCAGTAGAGCACGAGATGGTAAAATAAGCATGTGGTTGCCACAAATAGTTAGACATGAGTTACAAGAGATAGGAAATGGAATTTCGAAATTACGCGACAAATTCAAAAATTCTCTTGTCAGACCTGAAATTCTTGATAATGTCCTGAAACAAGAGAATCTGGCAAAGTTGATCGAAGAAGTGATTAGTGACTTCAACCAATGGAAGCCTCTTGATATTCGTTTAGAAGAAGATTCTAACAGTTCAGAAAACAAGCAGCAGATCAAAGAATTTTTACAAGATTATCATGATATTTATGATGAATTAAGTGCTATGAAGAAGGCACATGGCGGGAAGCAAAAGAGAACAAAGATAGGCGGTAAAGCGATTTATCCTGAAGCACCTGACAGAGTAATCATGATGATTTCAATACATCTTGCAAAGCAATGCTTGGAAGGGCTTGGAACAGTTTTAGTTGCAACTAGGGATGGTGATTTCACACTTACTGCAAGAGCGTTTGAAGAGCGCTTTGGATTTGGCGTTGTCAAGAATAGTCGAATGCTGAATGCTTGGTTAGAAATTTAAATACNAATCAAGAATAANAATTCTNAAATATATTTAAANNCCCCCATNAANCAGGAGGCCAAGCAAAATCCAATCTTTNGTTAGAATNGAGAGACTGTATCACATATGTGAAATCATAGCATCGCCAAATTCACTACACGACATTAGGATTGCATCACCCATTAATCTTTCAAAATCATAGGTTACAGTCTTGGCTGAAATAGCGCCTTCCATACCCTTTACAATCAAATCAGCAGCATCATTCCAGCCCATATGTCTAAGCATCATTTCAGCACTAAGAATCAAACTTCCAGGATTTACTTTATTCTGGCCAGCATACTTTGGGGCAGTGCCATGTGTTGCTTCAAAGATTGCAATTCCAGTATCATAGTTGATATTTGCACCAGGTGCAATACCAATTCCACCAACTTGAGCAGCCAAAGCATCAGAGATATAATCGCCATTTAGATTCATAGTGGTGAGAACAGAATATTCTGCAGGCCTAGTAATTATTTGTTGAAGCATTGCATCTGCGATAACATCTTTAATCACAATTTCATTGCCAGTGTTAGGGTTTTTCATGGTACACCAAGGGCCGCCGTCCAATTCAACCGCTCCAAATTCATCCTTAGCTAGTTGGTAGCCCCAGTCTCTAAAACCGCCTTCAGTAAATTTCATGATGTTACCTTTGTGAACAATAGTCACAGATGGTTTGTCATTATCAATTGCATATTGTAGAGCAGCTCTAACTATTCTTGCAGTTCCTTCCTGTGATATTGGCTTAATCCCTATTCCAGAGGTATTAGGGAAGCGTATTTTATCCACTCCCATTTCATTTTGAAGAAACTGGATAACCTTGGCAACTTCCTTGGTTCCCGCTTCCCATTCAATTCCAGCATATACATCTTCGCTGTTCTCTCTAAAGATAATCATGTCAACATCTCCTGGAGCTTTCACAGGTGAAGGGGTTCCATCATACCAGCGAACTGGTCTGACACAAGCATATAGGTCTAATTTTTGACGAAGTGCGACATTCAACGAGCGGATGCCTCCACCAACTGGAGTGGTCAGAGGTCCTTTGATTGAAACTAATCCAGTCTTCATCGCATCGAGTGTTTGCTTAGGTAACCATTCTCCAGTTGCATTGAATGCTTTCTCGCCAGCAAGAACCTCGCTCCATTGAATTTTCTTTTGTCCTTGATATGCCATTTCAACAGCAGAATCAACGACCTTCATCATAACAGGAGTAATATCTACTCCAATACCATCACCTTCGATATAGTGAATTGTCGGGTTATTTGGTATGCTCAATACTCCATTTTCCATCGTAATACTGTTTTCAGACATTGCAATCGGTTTAGCCGACAGGCATTTACTTCAAGAATCAACCGCCCTTGCGGTGTATATGTACGGACGCGTCGATTGGCTTGGAGATCACTTGGTGGAGTGCAGTAATGCGAATGGCCAAAAAGTAACCATAGATTGGGAAAATGGACCATCGCCTGTCCAACTCACTTTGCAAATGATGGGAGCTTGCTCTCTGGTAGATATCGTCGAGGGATTAAAACAGAGAGATTTCGATAAAGTTTGGATCGAAATGGAAAGTGAAAGAGCCGATTCAGCCCCTAGGGTTTTTACTTCAATACACATGGTTTACCATATTCGAGGAGATGTTCCTAGAAAACTCGTTGAAAGAATAGTAGCAAAGAGCCATGAAAAGTATTGCACGGTTTCTAACATGCTGAAGCATACAGCAGAAATTACTTCAAGCGTTGAGATTCACACCAACTCTAGTTGAGTTTAATGCATTCATTGCTTGTACCAGAAGGTCTCTGAGTACGTTATACAAAGGTATCCAAATTGCTGGTATAGTAGACGGAGCACTTTCTGGAGTTACACCATCTTGAGTTGATTGTACTGTTGCAAAGGGCCTAACTGCACCTGAACCACCCATGTCTATAATTAGAGAAAGTTGGTATGCATCTTGGTCTTTGACTACCTTTGCTGAATGTATGTCTGCACGAGCCTGGGCAGGAAGTTCAGACAACCATTCTTCTCCTCGAATTTCTCGTTCTTTCAATTCTTTCTTTACTAGAACTTCTAATAATTCTGCAATTGTTTCTTCAGAAATAGACGGCATAGTTTGCATAATTTCTTTTTCAGTAACTGGTTTGTTTTCTGAAACGAGAACAAAATCATCTTGTTGTTCGGGTTCAACCGGTTCATCATCATCTTCCATGAATACAGCCAGTAGATCCATATGAGGGGAATCAACCGGTGCCGATTGTACTGCAGCACTATGGTTTTGCTGAGTATTTACAACACCTAATACTGCAAACATATCAATTTCTTCTTCATCATTCTCGATCACTTCTGGAGCACTAAATAAGTCCATATTTTCCCAACCTTGAATATATAGTCGCGCTTCATTATACTTTAATGCATGTTCCAATCTTGCGCGAATTGCATCATGATAGTTTGATAAACTAATACTTGGGCAACCCTCAAAGAGAACCCGATAGTGCGAATGATGAGTAGGATGCGATTTTCACCACAACGCTTCTTGCAATTGGTGATAATTCTAACCATACTTTTGGCAATACCTGCCACCCAAAGTTATCCTAATGGTGTTGGTGAAGTGGCCAACGATGGCTGTGTATGCCATGGGGTAATTCGCGAGACAACGGATATCATTGTTGAGGGATTACCGGCCAAGTATGAATCCAATACCTCCTATAATATTACAATCAAGATTAATGGAGATGTCGGAAATCAAACCAATAATTCTGCTTATGGTGGATTTAGAATGCTTGTTTCGCATGGTGAAATGGTCCTTGATGGTTCATTAAATACCCAGTTTATAGAAGATGGATGGTCACACACCGAAGAAGGAAATAAATTACGAGAATGGAATTTTACTTGGATTTCACCAATGGATAATACAAGTTATGTTGAATTCAAAGTTTATGGAAATGCAGTGAATGGAAATGATAATTCATATGGTGATGAATGGAACTCTCTCCTATTCAAAATACCAGGTGTAGAAAATATGGATGAATTGAATAATCAAAACAATCTCTATGAATTTGAACTCTATGAGAAAGTAATCTTAGTCACAGTAAGTTTAGCAATCATAATTATGGCTTACAGGGCGATAAAGTAGTATTAATTTACAAACTCAATACTTTTATTTCTAAGAGCCCGTAATTGACGGTTTTCACTCGAACCATGAATCTGCTCACTTTTAACTCCAGTTAGAACTAACATGACACGTATTTCATCACCCAATGATTCATCAACAGCAGCACCCCAAATTATCTTGGCGTGAGGGGAAACTTGTTCTTGGATAATCTGAGCACACTTCTCAGCTTCACCTAAAGTCAACGAAGAACCGCCAACAACATTGATCAGAGCGCCTCTTGCATCAGTGGTATCCAATTCTAGTAGTGGAGAATGTAATGCCTCGAGTGTAGCTTCTTCAGCACGATTCGCACTCTTAGAAGCACCAAGTCCAATCATGGCCACGCCACTTCCAGATTTGATAACAGCCTTCAAATCTTCAAAGTCGAGATTTACCATTCCATCAGTTGTCAATAATTCGGTTACACCGGTGATAGAACGAACAAGCAACTCATCCCCTACACGGAAAGCGCTAGCAATAGGTAAATCCTTGACACCTTCAATTTCCAATAGTCTTTCGTTAGGAATAACAAGGATTGTATCACAATGCTCTCGCAATCGTTCCAAGCCCCATTCAGCGTTTTGCTTACGTAATGAACCTTCAGATTTGAACGGATAAGTTACTACTGCGATCGTCATTGCGCCTTGCTGTTTTGCAAGTCGTGCAATATGTCCAGCAGCACCAGTTCCTGAACCGCCGCCCATACCTGCAGTAATAATCGCTAACTGAGTATCATTGGTTATTCTTCGAAGAACCATTTCTGATTCGAGAGCAGCAGCTTCTCCCTTAGTGGGGTCTCCGCCAGCTCCTCTGCCTCTTGCAGTCCGACCAATCAATACTTTTTCTTCAATAGGTGACATCAGTAATGCTTGAGCGTCAGTATTTATTGCATATCCTGTGACATAGCTATTATCGAATAGGCCTTCTTCATGAAGCCTGTTAATTGCATTGCATCCAGCACCACCAGCACCATACACCCTAATTCGAGGCTGTAAGGATTCTAGTAGTGCCCGTAACTCTTCTTCGCTTCCTTGACCAGGTGGTAATTCATTTGGAGAAATCTTTGCTTGTTCCTCATCACTTAGTTCAAGAACACGTTCGATTAGATGACGCATACAGGTTATCCTGCATCAAGTGTCTTTGAATATACCGACTGATTTTACCCCTCAGGGGCGTGTTTGACCACTAATGGCGATTTTCCACCATCAATCTCTAAGTCCTTCTTGGGTGACATTGTATACACATTCACCATCAGGAAGGTTTGGAGAATCGACCAATCGTGCAATTCTACGTCCAGCCTTTGCTTTGCGAAGGTATAGCCTAAAGGTACTAGCGTGAGCTAAAACGTGACCACCGATAGGCTTGGTTGGATCTCCCCACATTGCATCAGGTTTGGAATGAACTTGGTTTGTTACAAGAACCAAAGCATTGTTGATATCTGCAAGTTGCTTTAGTTCTTTGAGGTGTTTATTCAATTTTTGTTGCCTATTAGCTAACATACCTCGTCCGATATATTCTGCACGGAAATGACTTGTTAAGGAGTCAACAATTATCATCTTCACATCTAAGCCTTTACTCATTCTCTTAATCTCATCAACCAATAACATTTGGTGGGCTGAGTTATATGCTCTTGCCACGTGAATTCTAGACAATACTTGGTCTGGATCTAGGTCCATTCCGCGTGCCATTTGAGTAATTCTCTCTGGCCTAAATGTATCTTCAGTATCAATGTAAAAGACATCTCCGTCCAATCCACCAGATTCTAGAGGCAGTGTACAGTTGACAGCCAATTGATGACCAATCTGTGTTTTTCCACTTCCAAAAGCCCCGTAAACTTCGACCAAGGCTTGAGTTTCAAAACCGCCACCCAATAAATCATCTATTGACTGAACTTTAGAAGATAACTTCTGAACCTCTCTTCTTCTCTCTAATAGTGCTCCACCTGAAACGAAACCACCAATATTTGCCATTTTCTTAGATGCCGCAATTATCTTACTGGCTACTGCTTCACCAATTTCAGCTTGGTCTGCTAAGTCTGCAGGAGACATTACTGCTAAGGCTAAGAGTTCATCAAAACCGGCTTCGCGTAACTTTTCTGCAGTTGCCGGTCCAACGCCTGGTAGGTCCTCGATTCCGACCTCTGGGCCCTCTTCATCTTGTGGCATCATTACTACCGCTTCCTCCTGAGGGTCTTGATTCTTTTCAACTTCAATCTTTACTTTTTTCTTTGTTTTTCCTGCCATATCGCATCACTTCAAACTGTGCTGGTAGGGCTAGAGTATATCAATAAACTAAGCAGACCTTTTGGGTATCAAGTCTATTATTAGAAAAACAATATAATAATTTTCGGGGCACTGGATGTCAATTTTCACTTTAACTTCAAATTAACCTAAACTGAAACTGAAGCATTACTGTTCAGGGGTTTGGGTTGTTGGCATTGGATTAGGAGAACTTTCATCAGCACTATATTTGATTGAAACATT
>NHGH02000032.1 GCA_002172355.2 Euryarchaeota archaeon TMED132 | reverse complement strand
CATTAGGAAGCGAAAGATGGGCCATCAGTGCCCAAACCATTCCTCCTTGAAATACATTTGAGGCTGTCAATACGTGTAAAGCAAGATAGTCATACATATTTGCAAAAGACATTATTACCAAATTTCCACCAGTAAATAAACCACAAATCAATGTTATGTGCATTAGTTTCCTTCGACCATCATCTTTCATTGAGTGCCACATTCTGTAGGCAAAAAACATCTGAATTACCCCTGCACAGCAAAGCCCAATTGTGAAAATCCATCTTTCTAAACCAGGGTAATCTGATTCAGAAATGAATATTGGAAATGTTCTAGCATTTCCTAAAAGAATGTGCACAATCATAGCCATTGGGGCAGTAATTGCAGGTAATAACCACCCAATTCGAGCAATTGTTAGATCGCTGATTTCATTTGAACCGATTCTAACTCCGTAGTCCAAATTCTTCAAATTAATCGCCTTAACCAATCCAAGACGCTCTCATGTATAACATTCAAGTGAGGTGGCTAACACCACGCATTGAGTCGAATGCCATTACGCCTATATGACACCCTTAGGAAAGACAAAGTAGACTTCACTACTATGGAACCGGGGAAGGTCTCAATGTACGTCTGTGGAGTTACAGTCTATGACAGGTGTCACCTTGGCCATGCTCGCTGTTACTTGGCATTTGACTTAATTCACCGATGGCTTGAGTTCTCTGGATTCGATGTTCATTATGTACAAAATTTCACAGATATCGATGATAAAATCATCCATCGAGCCAATGAAATCGGCGGAGATTGGCGTAAATTAGTCGATGAAAATATTGCTGCTTATTATGAAGATATGGACGCATTAAACATACTAAGAGCAGATGATTATCCAAGATGTACAGATTATGTTGACGATATGATTCGAATTACTCAAGACTTAATCGATAAAGGAAATGCTTACCAAGTAGATGATGGTGTCTATTTCCACGTAGAATCAGCACCTGAAAAGTATGGGCTACTAACCGGTCAGAAAATCGAGGCTGTTCGTTCAGGTGCAGGCGGTAGAGTCGAAGGAACTGGAACTAGCAAAAGAGACCACAAGGACTTCGCACTTTGGAAAGCAGCCAAACCAGGGGAGCCAACATGGGATTCGCCTTGGGGACCAGGTAGACCGGGTTGGCACATCGAATGTACGGCTATGTCGATGGATTACTTTGGAGAACAATTCGATATTCACGGTGGAGGCCATGACCTTAGATTCCCTCATCATGAAGCGGAAATTTTCCAAGGCGAGTGCCATACAGGATGTAGTCCAGTAGTTCATCATTGGTTGCACAATGGATTTGTCAATATCGATGGCGAGAAGATGAGCAAATCACTTGGAAACTTTTGGACGATAAGGGATATTCTCCAACAGATAGATGCGATGGTATTGAGGTTCGCACTCATCAATGCACATTATCGTTCACCTATCGATATGAATGAAACACTTCTAAAAGATGCTGAAAGGAACTATAACCGTGTATTGGAGTGTTATATTGATTCACTAAAAGCAATGACTTCCAAGTCGCCAGTTTCTCTTCCAAATCCAGATATAACCTCATTTCAACCATTGACAAAGTCACTTGCAATGCTCGAGAAAATGGGTGAAGGATTTGCTAAAGCCATGGATGATGATTTCAATTCAAGGGAGGCTGTAGCCAAAGTACTCGGCGGTGTTAGAGAAATTTCAAAGACATTATCCAGCGGACTCGATGCTAAAGATAAAGATGCGTTTGCTCACTATAGTGTAGAGTGGTTAGAGGAAACAGCAGGCAGGGTTCTTGGAATCTTACCGACACGAGAATTTGCTCTGTTAGAACCAGAAGAAGACCCAAGAAAAGAGCAAATTGCTTCTAAGGTTGAAGACTTATTGTTGGAAAGAAAGCAGGCTAGAGATTCTAAAGATTGGGCTAAGGCTGACCAAATTAGAGACCAACTTACAGAAATGGGAGTCGTAGTTGTTGATACCGCTGACGGCCCAACTTGGGATTTAACCTGATTAGAACTACTTCTTCTTAGGCGGTGGAGCAAGTTCCGGAAGTTTAGGGATAAATGATTGCTTTTCTTCCATCTCTGCAAGGAACTCATCTAGGCTGATAACACCATCAGCATTTGTATCAAAGGTAGTCATCATTGCATCAATATCTTTCATCTTGACATTGCCTTTTAGGATTCCAGAGACTGCAGTTCTAAGTTCACGTCTTGAGACAAAACCATCTGAAGTTTGGTCAATCTTTGCAAACATTCGTACAGCTGAAAGGCCAGCACTCTTCATCGCATTAGCAACCTTTTGCTTGGTTTCATCACTTTGACTGGTGTCTACAGTTTCACTACTGGTTGAATCTTCTTCAACTGAGGCAGCAGAATCATTAACATTTTCTTCTGCATCAGGTTCTGGATTTTCATCATCCCACATCTTTTCTATTACCGCTTCTCCAGATTCCAATAACTCATCTCCACTGGTTTTGCTAACAATGAATAGAGCAAACATCATTCCGATCACTATGACTGCTAAAATAAGCATCAATTGACGCTTAGTATTTTCTTCAGCCTCACTTTCATCAGCGAATTCATCATCATTGCTACCACTTGGTGCATTAGGTTCTTGATTGGTACCAGAATTATCTGTATTGTCTGTGTTGTCAGTATTATCAGTTCCACTATTATCATCAGGGCCTGGAAGAACCGTGTTTCCGCCTCCATTGTTATTGTTATCACCAGGATTCGAAGTATCATCAGGAAGTTGAACATTTACATTTACTCTGTCGCCATTTACCATTTCAATATCATAGTAATTATCGTATAATAATTTACCCAAATCGATATGGAAATTAGCATGACTTGATCTGTTGATTACATCGAAGTATCGATCATCTCCAGTTGTATAAATTGGGTCTAATGTTAGATTCTTCAAGTGATTTACTTCATCTCGATAATCTCCATCAAATGTAGTTCCTAACCAAGTATTGATTTCTGTGTCAGTCATTCCATCAACGTCAGCCCAATTTGCCTTGATGTCTTCAAATTCATTACGCATTGCCATAGCAAGTCCAGATTCGATTTCCTGAAATGTTTGAGAACCATCAACTTCAGTCATTGAGGTTATATCGACAGCCTTTTGGAAATCCATTCCATTGAGATACTCCCAATCATCACCTTGAAGTTCTTGCATGATATCAACGTCTCCAAATACTGCTTTTCCTTGAATAACAGTCAAGCGTATATCAGCATCTATCGCTTCAATTAAGTTCCTGTAAGGGTCTTCGTGGAATGTGTCAATAACTACCAAATCAGCATACAAGTCAGCCTTTACTTGTCCAACAAAATTACCCCATCCAGTTGCTGCAGCAGGATTTGAAGTAACCATCTGTGCTAATTCATAATTTGAGAAGTGATTGTTTAGTGATTCAGTATTCCATAAATCTGCAGTCTTCAATTCGTGTAGATTGCTCTTGGAACCACTAGGTCCCCAATCTGGGGCGATTGAAATTCTAACACCTGCATTATCTACTTCTACTACATCTGTAGTATCGCCGTAAAGCAGCAGATTGGATAATGGAGACCAAATCAAGTCAGCATTTACCGCAGCCATCTTATCAAATTGACTTCTATCAAGTCCAGTTCCGTGTATTACCATTGTTTGTTCCTTGACAAGACCCTTGGCGTATAAATCATCGAATTCTTGCTTACTGGAAGAATCTACACCTTCTGAGAGGTGTATGAACCAGGCTTCGAGGTCTCCATCAGCCATATCATCGAGTTTAGCTTGTGAATTGTATGAGTTTTCATTCCAAGAACAAACAGCACATGTTTGGACATTATCTTGTCCAAAGTTATACAGTTCTACATTTCGAGCAAGAATACTATCCCATGCTTGTGTGCCTGAACTTGGAGAGCCTTGTACCGCAGTGACTCCACCAGCTACCAGTTGAACTTCAGCATATTTCATTTGTTCACTTGCCATGTCCCATCGGTCTCTATCTTGGACATTGTTCTTCATCCATGTAATGCTCGGCCCATAATCCCAGTTATCTCCCCATTGGTATCTATTGGTGTAACCGCCTTCTTCTGAACGTTGATTTTCATTTAGATGAACATTGAAATCCCACAAAGGAATGTGGTTGTAGTGCATATGATTGTGTAGGTCGATTAAACCAGGATAGATTGTTCCATCGGTTTCGATTATTGGTACATTAGAGAAGTCAACCCCTGCAGGAGGTTGGTCAGCAGAGGACCAAACGCCAGTTATCTTTCCATCTCTAACCATTACATTTCCTTGGTTGATGACACTGGTTTCGCTTTCCATAGTAACTACTCTTCCTTGAAGAAGGAATGCTCGAGATGAATCTGTGTTAGAGACTTTGAAACATTTAACGATATTTTGTGCTACTGTATATGTTGCGTTATCATTAGGTCCCCAGCCCGGTGTTGGAGTTACTTTTACTAAATTGCCACTTGAATCTTCAACATATGACTTGCCATAGAATGAATCCGTTTCAGGAAAAGTCATGGTGTCTACGACATTTCCTGAATCATCCGAAATAGTCACAGTTTCACCGTCAAAGTAACTAAGATCCAAATCAGAATCTGCTCTAAATACTACTATTCTTTCATTTGCTGAAATGTTGGTATTCCAGGCTAATTGACATGGGGGGCTACCACTTGTTGTCGATAATACCCAATCAGATACTTCGATAGTAGAATCTCCAGAGTTCCATATTTCGATAAATTGGTCACTATATTTTCCGTAGTCCCCATCTCCATTCCAGTCAGTCGCATTGTATACATTCATATTGCCTGAAGATGAGTTTGAAACTAAATTATTAGGGCTGACAAGTAGTTCAGAAATTACTATGTTTGCTGCCCTGCCATTAGCCATGCTTTGTTCGCTATCATCGAGAGATGAGGTAGATAATGACCAAGGGGCTAGAATCATAATTGCGAGTATTGCTATGGTCACTACGGGTCTGCGCATTATGTGGCGTTGTTGGTATAGCACATGAATTAAACGGGTCATAGTTTTTGTTGCGATTACATGATAGACTCTATTCTAAAGGGTAGGCTTCATGGCGACTTTAGAAATATCAGAACCTATGTTTGCAGAAACTATAGAATCAAATAAATTGGTAATTCTCGACTTTTGGGCTGAATGGTGTGGGCCTTGCAAAGCATATGGCCCAGTTTATGAGAAGGTCTCTGAAGAGTTCCCAGATGTAGTTTTTGGTAAAATCGATACCGAAGCACAACCAGAACTTGGACGTTTATTCAATATTAGGTCAATCCCTACAACAATTGCATTCAAGGAAGAAATTGGAGTTTTTATGCAACCAGGAGCATTACCTGAAGACGCTCTTCGCGATTTGGTAAATATGCTAATAGGTCTTGACATGGATGAAGTTCGTGAAGAATTAGCCAAGCGAGAGCAAGAGAAAACCGAATGATTTGTATTGTTCATCAATGCGATGAGTTCAAGAATTAATGATGTTGGCATTGTTGCATGGACTTCCGCCCATGGCTGATTCTTTTGGTTATGCTTAGTGCAAGCCTTTCGGGTTGTTTAGGCGAAGACGAAGCCATGGATTCGATGAATGATGTGGACGATATCTATCCTGAACCATGGGACAGAGCAGACCTTGAGTATGAAGATAATGATTCATTTAGCCGTGTTTCAATGCCTGGCCTATACGAGATTGGTACTGTTCAATCAGTATATGTTTCAGTTCCCTCAATCACTGCATCAGATGGTGGTGCAGGAATTACTGGAGGTGCAGAAGTTCACCTTGGACTATGGCTACCAGTAATAGAAGGGTGTGACTTTACCGCCAGTAATTTATCTGAAGAATGTAAAGTCCCAGTTATTTCAGAAGTTGGACCTTATTATGACGATGGTGATGTTTCAGCGACAACCCCTGCTGACCGCTTAGGTCGTTTCCTTATCGAGAATTACGTCCCTCACGGATATGGTGTTGCTCAAGTCTCAGTATTTGGAACTGGTAATTCAAATCATTGTATGGATTTGATGGGTACTGATGAACAAAGAGGAATAGATGCTGCAGTTTCGTGGCTTGGTGAACAACCTTGGTCAAACGGTAAAGTCGGCATGATCGGCAAGTCATACGATGGTAGTACCCCTTGGCAAGCGGCAACTTTTGGCAATCCATATCTTTCGACAATAGTTCCTATGTCTGGCCTCATTGGAGTTCACGAATTAATGTGGAGAAATGGAAGTATGGAAGCACGTGGTGCGATAATGCACAATGGAGTCTATGGTTCATTTGGTATCGATGGTGATGTAGATGATACTGAGAATCTATGTGAAGGATATGTTGAAGGATATGTCAACGGACCTCTCGCATATCAAACCGGCGGAATGGTGGACTTTGCAGGAAATACTTACTGGACGGAAAGGTCATTTCTAGGTAGAGTTGTACAAAATTATCAAGGCTCAGTTTACATCATTCAAGGAATGCAGGATTGGAACGTAGACCCTCACATGGCTTTCCCAACCCACCAAATCATGGAAGAGGCTGGAATTGAAGTTAAAACACTGGCTGGCCAATGGGCTCACGATTATCCAGACCGGGTTTCAGGTCATAGTTCACAAGGTTCTGGTGAAGGGGCAGAGGCTTATCCATATACTCTAAGATGGGATTGGGCTGATGAGATGCTTTACTGGTTTGATTGGTACTTGAAAGGCGAAGGTAGAGAGCCTACTTTGGGTGTAGAGATGCAAGACAATCGAGGTGGATGGCGATTTGAATCGACCTATCCTGCACTTGATACTGAGTATATTACAATCAATGGTGCTGAACTGATGCCTGATGGTGATGCTATATCTGCTCCTTCAACTATCACTATGTCTTACGGTCCTTTTGAGGAGGATATCTACATTGCAGGTATGCCAACATTCCATATTCCTATAACCCCAAGTACTCTAAATGGTGCCCATGGCTATTTGGAAATGAGGGATGATAATGGCATGAGGCTAGGTCATGCAGTTATGGATTATAGATTCCATGCTGGTGGTCGAGATGGACAACTGACATTGATTCCTTATGTTGAAGTCACTGGATACATGGAATTTATGCCGATGGATGTTTTCCTTTCAGCAGGTGAATCAATTACCATAGTAATGACTCAAACTGGGCAAGATTACGTTCCTTCCTCCTCTTCAGTTGGAGGATATTCAATTGATTGGGATGAATCGACATTGACATTACCAATCGTTAAGAGAACATGTGATGAATTATTCAAGGCCCCGATGCAAAACTATGAACCTTCAACAGAAGGTGTCAGAAGTTGTTAATTGCTGGTTTTCAAGCACTATTCTCTTAAGCCGATGGCAAACAATTAGTCACATGGTGCTAAGTTTATTACCAGGTGTCGGAGAAAGATTAGCTAAGAAGATTACAGATCATTTTGGTTCAGAGCAACTCGCAATCGACTATCTAAAAGCAGGAGACATAGGTCGAATTGCCGAAGTTGAAGGCCTTTCTCCTAAACGAGCATTATCATTGGCAAGAAGTGTTGCTGGCGATGATGGTCAATTCCTTGCGACTAAAGAGTCGGTTAAATTACATCAAAAGTTAATTCAACAAATATCGGGCTTTGCAGCCTGTGCAGCAACTCGCGATAGAATGCAATTACTAACTCCGATAAGGGATATTACCACAAGGAGAAATAAAATAATAACCGCAATGGATTTTTTGAAAACACTCCCTCAAATTGAAAAAAGCCTTAACTCATCATTTCGTAGTCTTGGGGCTACAAGAAATACCATAGAAAGATATCAGCGTGTTGTAGTTAGTCATGAACCAAGAGAACATCTGAAGAAATATTGTAGAGTTCTCACTCCTTCAGATGGAGAGACGTGGAAAGACTACACTGTTTTCAAATCGGTAACATGGATTGGCAGCGGTGCTCCCTCTCAAGTTCCCGATGGGTGGATTGTTCTAGGTAGTTCTCCAAAAGATGAGGTGATACTACCCGAAAGAACCCTTGACTGGTTCACCAATAATAAGCGAATATTAGAATGCTTATCCAGTACCATTAATTTGCTGAGGTCCGGTTCAATCGACCATGAATTTCTTGGACTACTCAGTGAATCTACTACGGGACTTTCACAACTTCCGGAATTACTCCAAATGCTATACGATGAAGGTGACATAGCAAAAGCAGAACAGGTTAAAGACCAGATTTGGCCATTTACTAAGAATCTCCAAACTCAAGTCCACCAACAGGTTGAACAAGCCATGAATGATGCTAAGTTGGCACTTAGTGGCTCTGAATTACTTGAGGCACTTTCTGATGGAGCGGGCTTTCAACGTAAATTGAAAGAAGTAACCGGTCATGTAATCGATGAAGCCATGCAAGAGGCGACAAATCAATTTTCGGAGTTACTTCAAGGAACCGGGATTCGAAGTCCACCAGTAATTTTCACCTCGGATTGGCCTGCAAAAATCGACCGCCAAGTAATAGATAGAATCGATTCAGCATTGGAAGAAAAACTCAAGGCTCAACAAGCAGACCACGTCTATAATATGGCCAGAAAACTCGGTCCTCTCAAGAGTTTATGCGAAGATGGAATTAGAAATTTAATCGAATGTGAACAGTGGTTGGCAATAGCTAGGTGGGCACAACATTATGGATGTAATATGCCAGAAATTGTTTCGCACGGAATCTGGGTTGAAAATGGCAGGCATATCATGCTAGGACTCGAACCAGACCCAGTGACTTATGGTCTTGGAGAAGCGGCTCAAAAAGGAGATAGACAGAATTTATCCTTGCTGACAGGTGCTAATTCTGGAGGAAAAACCACCTTGCTTGAGTTACTTGCACACACCTGTATTCTTGCTCATATGGGTCTTCCAGTTCCTGCTGATAAGGCAAAAGTAGGTGGTGTTGAATCCTTGCATATTTTGGCGAAGGCAGGTGGTACTCAAAGCGCGGGCGCTCTAGAACAAACCCTTGTTGAACTCGCAGATGTGGTTAGCGACCCAACTCCAAAATTGATACTGGCAGATGAATTAGAAGCGATCACAGAACCTGGCGCAGGTGCTAGAATNATNGCNGGAATGTTANTNGCNGCACGTTCACAACCNGANACNTGTATGATGCTTGTNACTCANTTNGCNCCNGCNATNATCAANGCNTCACAATGTGATGATTTNNGAGTNGATGGAATTGAAGCNAGTGGNNTAGANGCTGANCTTGAANTNGTNGTNGANNGNACNCCAAANAGAAANCATCTTGCTCGNTCNACNCCNGAACTNATTGTCAANNGNNTNGTTGAACGTAGNAGTGGCCATGCAAAGGAACTATTCGGAGAAATCTTACAGATGTTTTAGTCAGTAAGGTAGATTCAATTCAACTGCGAATAATGGGTCTGGGTCTGTTGAATCATGGTACGCAACAATAACNCCGCCATCAGGNAGAATACCTAATGATGCAAAGTCAAATCGGATGTCATTGCCTGCGCCTGAAGTAGAATCTAAATCTCCTTGGCCAATGTAGGTAAATGTATCAGGAGACATATCTTCTGAGTATCCTCTGACATGGTAAAGGGTNTCAACGTCAGGGCCGCCAGCACTTTGGTATCTGACATTCAAAACAAATAGGTCCAATTCACCATTGGCTTGGAATTCCCATTCCTCTATCTGTGAAGCCATATCAGACATATCATAGGTGTAATTCTGCCATGATTGTGCACCATCTTTCGACATGTAATGAGTAAATGTATTTCCTGAATTAACTACACAATGAATAGTTCCCGATGAATCGATTTGACAATATTCGGAAGGGAATTGTACCGCTAATTCATTCCATGAAAGTGAGGTATCCATGAAAGCAGCATTCCCATTATCATAGTAATTGGGGAATACTAACCCTCCACTCGGCATTGGGAATGCACGCATCTCTTTGTGTGGTTTATTGACATCATAATANTCNGGTAGAGAGGCATTTGTGAAATCTAAATCNAGTTCAATATCAGGCTCTCCACCATCTCTTCCTGGGAATTGGAATGGATAATAATTCAGTCCATCAACGCTTATCTGGCCTCCAGCATTCAAACTTTGATGCCAGAAGTTAGAGACAACTATACTAGCCCAATCGCCACTACCCATTGTCGATTGAATTGGCCCGACAACTTCGACTTGCCATGAACGGTCATAGAATGGTTCTGTGATACGATTGTAACACCATTTCCATTGGTCTTCTGATTCATCATACAATAAGGCATAGAATTTGTCCAGTTTCAAATCCCCTCCAACATAAGGNNACCAAGACATCGAGATAATATCGCCATTTGTTGCCTGAACAATGCTACCTTCTCCAAGTCCCTCTTGGCCAGGATTGGTTGGAACAGCAGTCACACATTGCCCCAGNGCAGGTAGAACGCCTGGGATGTATGTGTCCCATTCATGTCCTCTATCATGACTCCATACAGGATATTCTCCACCGATATTGAGAATTTGTCCTTCTATGGAAGTTGCCAAATAATGCTCACAGCAGTTGCCTCCATATGATGCATCAAATACAGCCCAAGATAAATTGGTGGTTTCATTGGTTCTCAAATCAACGCTAACGAACATTCTTTCATCTACATGACTCTGTGAGTCTACCAAGGAATATGAATCCCANANAGGNNNTTCAACTTCAGGTTCAACCAGTGATTCACCTTCGCCAAAACAGCCTGCGGTTAGCATGGACATTACCAGTGCTATACTCAGCAGTGCTCGGCGCATGAAATCCCCTACACTCTATATCGTTTGAATGCGTCGATAAATGGTNTTATTATTTCACAGTGAAACTAACNGTAGTGCCATCNACTTCGAAGTTATCTGCCTCGGTGGAAATTTCCTCACCTTCTGGGTGAAAAATAACTCCTGATGCCCTTGTCTCATTGACAATCCATTGCTTGTCATCTTCAAATAATTCTGGAGCATTACTCATCCATATCTCTAAATCAATATTTGCTTCAATCTCTAGATTTAGGTCCTTGCGCTTGGCTTGAATTCTTCGAGTAATATCTCTTGCAAGACCTTTGGAAAGTAATTCAGGTGTGTCATTCATGTCCAATACTAAACTGATTTGACTAGCATCATCTCCATGTCCAATTTGAACAGTTGAAGCAGCGAATCCAGAACGTTCAACTCTTCTTACTTCAATATCCGATTCTTCAATATTGACACCCATGATTTCACACTTTCCTGCTTTTATCATCTCGAGCATCGAGATAGGGTCTTTCGCATTCTTTATCTCGCCAGCAATTGCATTGACTTCACTACGTGCTTTTGGGGCAAGGGCTCTAAAGTTAGGAGCGAGTTCGATTTGTTGGAAACGGTCTAAGTCTTGCTCAATGGCAATATTTTCGACATTCAATTCCTCTGCTAGAATATCGTGGAATTGTGATAGTTCTGGACCAGAAACAATCCAGCCTTCTCCACATGGNAGACGTTGTCTTCTTCCAGCTTCAACTCTAATTCTTCTTCCGGTTTCGGCTAACTCTCTAACCAATTCCATATTTTCTTCCAGCGATAGATCTTGAGGAGGTAATTGTGCGGTTGCTTCAGCAGCTTTCTCGTCCCAATGGTCAGCAGTAGCCCCTTCAAGTGAACCAGGAGTTCCAAGTGGCCATGTGGCTTGGTGAACTGAGCGTCCATCCAAGTTACGATGAATAACATCTACCATGAAAGGACTGACAGGAGCAACAAGTCGGCATACTGTTGTCAAAACTTCATGAAGAGTATTTTGGCAAGCCAGTTTGTCGTTATTTTCTGCTTCATCCCAAAGTCTTCTTCGACTTCTACGGACATACCAGTTGGATAAGTCATTGACGATGAAGTCTTCCAAATCTCTGCATGCTTTGTGGAAGTTCCATGATTTGAAATCATTATGATAACTAGTTGCAACCGTGGATAATCTGGATAAAATCCATCTATCGAGGACGGGTCTTTGTGAAACATCCATGGTATCAGTTTCTGGATTAAAACCGTCTAAAGCAGCATAATCTGCATGGAACTTGTAGATGTTCCATAGTGTCAAGAACATCTTAGCATAGGTTTCCCTAACGCCATTTGAATCGAACTTAAGCGGACTCCATGGTGCTCCAGCGGTAACCATATACCATCGAGTTGCGTCAGCCCCTTCACGATTGAAGTGGTCCCAAGGGTCAACGATATTTCCTCTTGACTTGGACATCTTCTTGCCTTCAGCGTCAAGAATTAATCCTAAGGATAGACATCTCTTGTAAGCAGGCATATCAAAAACAGTTGTTGAAACAGCAAGTAGAGTATAGAACCAACCTCGAGTTTGGTCTACTCCTTCACAGATGTAGTCAACTGGGAAAGAAGCATCGAATTTCTCGCCACCGTCAAACGGGTGATGCCATTGAGCAAATGGTGCACAACCAGAGTCAAACCAACAGTCCATGACAAATGGTTCTCTTTGCATAGGTTGTCCACTGGAACTTATCAATGTAAATCCATCAACAATTGGTCTGTGAAGGTCAACATCATCTGGACATTCAGGATTAGAAATTCCAGCGGATACTGCTTTTGCAACCTCTTGCTGAAGTTCAGCAATAGAGCCGATACATTTCATCTCACCATCTTCACTTCTCCAAACAGGTAACGGCGTACCCCAATATCTTTCTCGAGAGATAGCCCAATCCTTGACATTGCGTAGCCACTCTCCAAAGCGACCTTCGCCAACCCAATCAGGAGCCCATTCTACATCATCATTGAATTCTAATAATCGTTCTTTGACAGCGGTCATTTTGACAAACCATGAATCCATTGCATAGTAAAGAAGTGGATGGTCGGTTCTCCAGCAGTGAGGATAATCGTGAGAATATGATTTTTCTCTGTACAGTAATCCACTATCAGGACCTTTTCCATTACTTCCTTTTGGACTGGATAATAATTCGATTATAGTTTCATCACATTCCTTGACATATCTTCCGTCCAACTTAGGATGAGTTCCTTCATTGAATGCACCATTCATTCCTACCGTGTGATATGCAGGCAGTCCTGCTTCCATACCAAGATGATAGTCATCTTCACCATACATAACTGCGGTGTGAACAACTCCAGTACCATCTGTTGTAGTTACCCAGTCTGCGGCTAAAACAGTCCATCCAGAAGTGGAATCTCCACTAGGGACTGCTCCAGGGAATAGTGGCTCATATGAGCGTCCTACAAGTTCGCTACCATGAAATTCTTCTATAATCTCGACATTGTGCCTAAGAACTTCTTTCATCAAATCCTTGGCNAGAATTACTTCTTCACCCACCGATGCACCTCCTGCACCAGACCAATTCTCAGCATCTTCGCTAATTTTGACTCTGACATAAGTCACTTCAGGACCTACAGCNANTCCGACATTTCCTGGTAGAGTCCAAGGGGTTGTAGTCCATGCAAGAATACTAGCGTTATCATCGATTAATTTGAACTTGACATAAACCGATGGCTCCTCTACTTCCTTGTATCCAAGTGCTACTTCGTGACTCGAATATGAGGTTCCAGTTTGAGGACAGTAAGGTAATACCTTGTGTCCACGATATAGTAGTTCTTTGTCGAACATTTGTTTTAGTGCCCACCAGCATGATTCGACGTAGTTATTATCCAACGTAACATATGGATTATCCAAATCTACCCAATATGCCATTCTTTCTGTCATTTCACGCCATGCGCTCTCATAAGTCCATACAGATTCACGACATGCTTGATTGAAATTATCCATTCCATATGCTTCAATAGCTTCTTTTGACATTAAATCCATTCTCTTTTGAACTTCGATCTCAACCGGTAGTCCATGGGTGTCCCAACCACCCTTTCGCTCTACTCGAAAACCTTCCATAGACTTCCATCTNCANACTAGATCTTTGTATGCTCTAGCGACAACGTGATGAATTCCAGGTTTGCCATTTGCGGTAGGAGGTCCTTCAAGGAAAATAAACGGGGCTCCATCAATTCTTGAATCAATAGAAGATTGGAANGCATTTTCTTTTTTCCATGTCTCCAGTAACGCGTTTTCCATTGAAACAGCGTCCAATTCACCAGCGGGTTTTGGTTGAGCCATGACCTTGCGAGAATGGTTTTTGTCTTGAACCTCACCCTTAACTTTAGATTATACTCCCAAAAATAACATCGAATTGTTTAGTTATCGACCTTATTGACATTAATAAATTCTGAAATAGAAGCGTATGTTTGAAGTCCTTCTATTACTACGGGTTGTCATGTCGGGCTCCGGTTCGTGGCGCAGTGCACTATTTTTAGCAATATTAATGGTACTTATTGGCCCACTACAAATGAACGCAAATAATCTTGCTAATCAGCCAATAGACCTTAATTTGGAAGATACCCAATCACCAAATTTTACTGCAGTGGGTGCTGAAACATTCATCAACCTACCAGGGAATGACCAATCTTACAATGGTTTTACTGTTGATGTTCCGTCTGAAGCACCCATCACCGATTTACAACTTGAGGTTGAACCTGCAGTTCTTCAGAAGCATTATGGTTTTACTTGGGATAGTAATGCTATTTGGTCAAATAGCGATGCTACCAAGAACGGAACGGTTGTATCGGGCAATTCTCTAACAGGAACTACTGCAGGAACAATCTGGGATTTCGATAGTGGACTTCAAGGTTGGACAGTCTCAAGTTCGACATATGTTGGACGCTATACTTCCAATACCTGTGGATATAATGGTAGTTCAGGGGCTTCTATCAAAACACAAGCACAATCCACCCCAGAGCACGCAACTTCTCCGGTAATAAATCTTGCAGGAACCAGTAGTATGCCTCTTCATGCTTGGATTAAACAAGG